>CALLWN010000351.1 GCA_938016505.1 uncultured Sphingomonadaceae bacterium | reverse complement strand
CTTCGACACTGCGCTTGCCGCGCTCCGCCGCTTCACCCTCCCAGACCTCGCCAGCCACTGCGGCATCGCCGAGACTGCCATCCGCGCGCTCGCTGCCGAACTCGGGTCCGGCGCTCCCGCCGTCGTCTACGGCCGCATCGGAGTCTCGACCGCCGCCTTCGGCACGCTCAACCACTGGCTGATCCAGCTCCTCAACATTGCAACCGGCAACCTCGACCGCGCCGGCGGGGCCATGTTCTCGACTCCGGCGATCGACCTCGTCGCCGGCTCCGGCCCCGGCAACCGCGGCCGCTACCGTTCGCGCGTCTCCGGCCACCCCGAGCTGCTCGGCGAGTTCCCGGCCGTCGCGCTCGCCGAGGAGATCCTGACTCCGGGGGAAGGGCAGGTGAGGGCGCTTGTCGTCGTCGCCGGCAACCCGGTCCTCTCCTGCCCCGACGGCGGCGCGCTCGACGCCGCGCTCGAGACGCTGGACCTCATGGTTGCGGTCGACATGTACGTGACCGAGACCAGCCGTCATGCCCACTATGTCCTGCCGCCCTGCGGGCCACTCTCCAAGGACCATTACCCGCTCGCGCTCGCCCCGATCGCGGTCCGCAACTTCGCCAGATATTCCCCCGCCCTCCTTCCCGTGCCGCCGGGCGAGAAGACCGACTGGGAGATCGTGACCGAACTGTCCCGCGCCATCGCGCTCGCCCGAGGCGTTCCACCGCAGAACCCGGTGCCGCCGCGCGTCATGCTCGACGCCATGCTGAAGCGCAGCGGCCACAGCCTCGAGGCGCTCGAGGCCACCCCCAACGGTCTCGACCTCGGCCCGCTCGAAGCCGGCCGGCTCCCGGGCCGCCTGCGCGATGGTGTCATCCACTGCGCGCCGGCCGAATGCCTCGCCGATCTCGACCGGCTCGCCGCCGCCATCGCCGAAGCCGAGCCCGGCCTCCGCCTCATCGGCCGCCGCCACATCCGCTCGAACAACTCCTGGCTCCACAACAGCCGGCGCCTGGTGAAGGGCCCCGAACGCTGCACCCTCATGATCCACCCCGATGACGCGGCCGCACGCGGTATCGCCGACAGGGACCTGGTGCGGGTGTCGAGCAGTGCTGGCACCATCGAGGTCACCGCCGAAGTGACCGATGCCGTCATGCCCGGCACCGTCTCGCTGCCCCACGGCTATGGCCACGGCCGCGATGGCGTCCGCCTCGCCGTCGCCCGCGAGCGCCCGGGCGCCTCCATCAACGACCTGACGCGCCGGGACCGGTTCGACCCGCTCTCGGGCAATGCCGCCTTCAACGGCACGCCGGTCGAGGTGGTGGCCGCCTGAGCCTTTCGAGCTGGAGGCTTTCAATGGGGCGCTGCACCCGCTAACGCCGGCGCCCGTGGGCACGCCGGCCAGCTTCCAGGATCTCATCCTCGCGCTTCACGCCTTCTGGGGCGAACGCGGCTGCGCCATCCTCCAGCCCTATGACGTGGAGATGGGGGCAGGCACCTTCCACCCGGCCACCGCCCTGCGGGCGCTCGGGCCGCGGCCGTGGAAGGCGGCCTATGTCCAGCCCTGCCGCCGCCCCGGCGACGGCCGCTATGGCGAAAACCCCAACCGGCTCCAGCACTATTACCAGTATCAGGTCATCCTGAAGCCCGCGCCAGAGGATATTCTCGACCAGTATCTCGCCTCGCTCGCGGCGATCGGCCTCGACCCGCGCGCCAACGACATCCGTTTCGTCGAGGATGACTGGGAAAGCCCGACGCTCGGCGCCTGGGGCCTCGGCTGGGAAGTCTGGTGCAACGGGATGGAGGTCACCCAGTTCACCTATTTCCAGCAGGTCGGCGGCCATGACTGCGCCCCCGTCGCCGGCGAGATCACCTACGGCCTCGAGCGGCTCGCCATGTACATCTTCGGGATCGACCGGGTCTACGACCTCCCCTTCAACCGGGAGGGGCTGACCTACGGCGACGTGTTTCTCGAGGCCGAACGGCAATTCTCCGCCTTCAACTTCGAGGCGGCCGACACCGAGGCCCTGTTCGATGGCTTCCGCAAGGCCGACGCCGAGTGCCGGGCGCTCGTTGCCGCCGGCCTGCCGCTCCCGGCCTATGACCAGGCCATCAAGGCCAGCCACCAGTTCAACCTGCTCGATGCCCGCGGCGTCATCTCGGTCGCCGAACGGCAGGCCTATATCGGCCGGGTCCGCGATCTCGTGAAGGCGGTCGCCGACCTCGTCGTTGCCCGCGAGGCCGCCAATGGCTGACTTTCTCCTCGAACTCCTGACCGAGGAGATCCCGGCCCGGATGCAGCCCGGCGCCGCCGCGCAGCTGAAGGAGCGGTTCGAGGCCCTCCTCGCAGAGGCCGGGCTTGCCGCAGACGCGGTCGAAACCCACGCCACCCCCCGCCGGCTCGCGCTTCTCGCCCGCGGCCTGCCCGACGCAAGCGCGCAAACGGTCGAGGAGCGGCGCGGCCCCCGCGCCGACGCGCCCGAGCCGGCCATCGCCGGGTTCCTGAAATCGACCGGCCTCGCCCGCGACGCCCTGGAGGAGCGCGAGACCGACAAGGGCCGGTTCCTGTTCGCAACGCTGCGCCGCGCCGGCGAGCCAACCGCCGCGCTGCTCGCCCAACGCCTCCCCGCGCTGCTCGCCGGCTTCGCCTGGCCGAAATCGATGCGCTTCGAGGCCTCCGGCTTCCGCTGGGTCCGCCCGCTTCGCGGCATCGTCGCGCTTCTCGATGGCGCGGTCGTGCCATTCGCAGTCGCCGGGGTCACTGCCGGCCGCGAGACCTTCGGCCATCGCGTCATGGGCCCGGGCGCCCCCATCCGGATCGACAATCCGGCGCACTACCCGCAACAGCTCGAAGCCGCCTTCGTCTGCCTCGATGCCGAGGCGCGCAAGGCGCGGATCCGCGACGGCGCCCGCGCCGCCGCTGCCGCCGCCGGTCTTGCGCTGGTCGAGGATGAGGCGCTTCTCGATGAGAATGCCGGGCTGACCGAATGGCCGGTCCCGCTGCTGGGCCGGTTCGCGCCCGAGTTCCTCGCCGTGCCGCCCGAGCTGCTGACGCTGACCATGAAGGTCAACCAGAAATATTTCGCCTGTGTCGATGACGAGGGGAAGCTCGCCCCCGCCTTCGTCTGCGTTGCCAATCTCGAGGCCCCCGATGGCGGACGGACCATCGTCGCCGGCAACGAACGCGTGCTCGCCGCCCGCCTTGCAGACGCCCGCTTCTTCTGGGAGCAGGACCTCAAGGTCCCGCTCGAAGCCCGGGCCGAAAGGCTGGCCGGCATCCTGTTCCACGCCAGGCTCGGCACCATGGCCGAAAAGGTCGAGCGCGTGGCGAAGCTCGCCCGCTGGCTCGTCGAGACCCACCCGGGCCAGTTCCCGGGCGCAACCCCCGCCCTCGTCGAACGCGCCGCCCGCCTGTGCAAGGCCGATCTCGTCACCGGCACGGTCGGCGAGTTTCCCGAGCTCCAGGGCATCATCGGCGGCCACCTCGCGCAAGCCCAGGGCGAGCCCCCCGAAGTCGTCGAAGCCCTCCGCCAGCATTACGCCCCCGTCCCCCGGGGCAGCGTGCCCGTCGCCGTCGCGCTCGCCGACCGCGCCGACACGCTCGCCCGCTTCTTCGCCGCCGACCTGCGGCCGACCGGCTCGAAGGACCCGTTCGCGCTCCGCCGCGCAGCGCTCGGCATCCTCGACATGCTGGTCGGGGAGGGGCTGAGGCTGCCCCTCCTTGCGCTGTTCGCGGCTGCCGGCGCGGCCGATGGCCAAGATCTGCTCGCCTTCCTCGCCGACCGGCTCAAGGTCCGCGAGCGCGAGGCCGGGGTCCGCCACGACCTGATCGACGCCGTCTTCGCACTCGGCAACGAGGATGATCTCGTCCGCCTGCTCGCCCGGGTGAAGGCGCTCCAGGCCTTCGTCGAAACCGAAGACGGGGCCAACCTCCTCGCCGGCCACAAGCGCGCCGCCAACATCCTGAAAGCCGAGGAGAAGCAGGACGGGCCCCACGACCGCCCGGTCGCGCCCGCGCTTCTGGCCGAACCCGCCGAGCGCGAACTCGACACTGCGCTCGAGGCCGCGCGGGCGGCGGTCGCAGCAGCGGTCGGGGCCGAGGATTTCGCCGCTGCCATGCGCGCCCTCGCCGCGCTCCGGCCGCAGGTCGACCGCTTCTTCGACACGGTCACGGTCAACGCCGCAGACCCGG
>CALLWN010000350.1 GCA_938016505.1 uncultured Sphingomonadaceae bacterium | reverse complement strand
CACCGGCAGCATCCGCCAGCCGCCCGCGCTGCGGGCCACATGGCGGATCGCGTTCGGCACCTCGCGCAGATCGACCGACGGCTTGCGCCCCCCGCCGCGACGGCTTGGGCAGCAGCGGCTCGATCCGCGCCCATTCCGCGTGCGTCAGCTCAGACGGAAAGCGCTTCGTCTTCCCGCCAAGCCCGGCCATCCAGCCTCGGGTCTCCCGCTTCCACATCCAGAGCGCGAATCACCCCCAGCCGCGTCGCCCCAAGCCATCCTCGAACGGTCACTCAGAGGGCCGCGATGGACCCTGCGGACCCGATCAACCCCGCGCGTTCCCTCCGGTTCCTGTGGCGGCGCCTGACCGGCCGACGGATCAGAGCTTGCGTCCGCCCTCCACCTGCTGGCGGATCGCCCGCAGGCTCTCGTTCATCTCGAGCAGCACGAAGAGAACAGCGAAGGTCATGACCGCGATGACCGTGGCGGCGATCAGCCCGACGATCGCGCCGATCACGTCACCTGTGGCGCAGCCGGCGATGAGTCCGATCAGAAGCGCCAGCACCAGCAGCACCATGCTGCTCTTCTCCGGCACTTCGACGATGAAAGGCTTCATGGCTCATTCCTCCCTCCTGCGGGAGGCAGTCACGCCAGCGCATGCCGGCGTCCGAACTTCTGCCACGCGAAAAGAACGATGCCAATGCCTATGCCGATCAGGTCGGTCAACCCTTCCGGAACGATGCACATGATCGCCGCCGCGCCGCAGGCGATGCGCAGGGGCAGCGCGATCCGGCCGCCCATGTAGCCCTCGGTCGCGCAGGCGAGCAGCACGACGCCGATTCCGGCCGTGGCGACAGCCTGGAATACGCCGAGCAGCGGTCCCTGCGCGAGCAGCACCGGGTTCATGTAGAACATGTAGGGCACCATGAAGGTGGCCATGCCGAATTTCAGCGCCTTCAGGCTGGTGCCCCAGAGGCTGCCGCGCGCAAGCCCCGCCGCGGCGAAGGAGGCGAGTGCGACGGGCGGCGTGATCGCCGAAAGGACCGCGTAGTAGAAGATGAACATGTGTGCCACGAGCGGTTCGACGCCCATGCGGATCAATCCGGGTGCGACCACCGCCGCGGCGATCGCATAGGCCGCGGTGGTCGGCACGCCCATGCCGAGAATCAGCGCGACGATCGCGGCGAAGGTCATCGCCAGCAGCGGCACCGAGCCACCGAGCTCCAGCAGGATGGTGGCGAACCGGCCACCGATGCCGGTCAGCCCGATCACGCCGGCGACGATGCCGGCGGTGGCGCAGACCGCGACGAGCTGCAGCGCTTCGCGCGATCCGCCCGCCAGCGCCTCGCAGATCGCGAGCCAGAGCTGCCAGAGGCTGCCGATCAGGGCGGTGAACGGGTTCTCGCGCCCGATGAACAGCCGGTGCGCGAGAAAGGTCGCGAACATGATGACGATGGTCGCGGCGATCCCCAGGCCCGCGGCGCGGAACGGCGAATAGCCCGACAGCAGCACGACGATCAGGATGACCAGCGGGGAGAACAGATAGGCGCGCAGCATCAGCCGGGGCAGGTTCGGCAGTTCCGAGCGCGGCAGGCCGTGCAGCCCCGCCTTCAGCGCGTGCAGATCGGCATGCGAGTAGCAGGCGATATAGTAGAGCACCGCCGGAATGATCCCGGCGATCAGGATTTCCTGGTACGGCACGCCTAGCACCTCGGCCATGATGAAGGCGCCCGCGCCCATCACGGGGGGGGCGAGCTGGCCGCCGGTGGAGGCGGTGGCCTCGACCGCGCCGGCCGTGTCGGCGTCGTAGCCGGCGCGTTTCATCATCGGGATGGTGAAGGTGCCCGAGGCGACCACGTTCGCGACCGACGAGCCCGAGACCGCGCCGAACATCGAGGACGATACGACCGCCACCTTGGCCGGGCCACCACGCGCCCATCCGACCAGGCCCATGGCGAGGTCGTTGAAGAACTCGCCCGCCTTCGAGGTCTGCAGGAAGGCGGCGAAGGTGACGAACATGATGATGAAGGTCGAGGAGACCGAGGTGGTGATGCCGAAAATCCCCTCGGTGCCGGCGAGGAAGTTCACAGCGTCGCGCCACGGCACGCCGGTGTGGTAGAGCGCGCCGGGCAGCCAGGGGCCGCCGAAGATGTAGGCGATGAAGACGAGCGCGATGAGCGGCATCGCGAGCCCGGCGGTGCGGCGGGCGAATTCGAGTAGGACCGCCAGCGCGATGACGCCGACGATGGTGTCGCGCTCATTCGGCCCCATGAACGCGCGCATCTCGATGCCGTCGGCATCGAGGGCGAAATGCGCGACGATGCCCACGCAACAGGCGATCAGCAGCCAGTCGTACCAGGCGACCGTGTCGAGCCGGCTGCTCGGCGAGGCAGCGAACAGGCCGAGGCCGAGGATCGCGCCGACATACACATGGACCGGCCGGGCGATCGTCGGATCGACCGGATAGACCAGCAGGATGACCATGTGGAAGGCGACGAACACGATGCCGAGCCAGCGGAAGGCGCTGGCCAGGGTGGGCCCAAGCGTCCGCTTGCTGGACGGCACCTCCATGTCGAGGATGCGTTGGGCCGCCTCGGCCTCGGCCGCCGGTGTGGTCCTGTCCATCCGCCCCCCAAAGGCTCCGCTTCCCCGTGGCCGGTCTGCGCCGGCCCCAACCATGCTGTCCCCGCTTTCCAGCGGGCGCCCGATACACAGACTACGGGGACGGCGCGGGGGAGGGCAACGCGCCGTTTACGCCGAGGGGCCGGTCAGCCACGTGAGCCCGAGGAGGAGGCGTGCTCGCCGGTCCGCGAGGTCTCGCGCGCGCCTTCCGGCCCGGGCAGGGTGCCGGCGGGCCTCTGGTCGGCCTCGGCGGCCTGGGTCTCGTCCTTGTCGTCCTTGATGTTCTGACGGAAGGACTTGATGCCCTTGGCCAGATCACCCATCAGGCCGCTGATCTTCCCGCTGCCGAACAGCAGCAGGATCACGAGCAGCACGACAAGCCAGTGCCAGATGCTGAAAGTACCCATCGCGTGTGCGTCCGTCCCGTGTTGAAGCGCGAAAACCGGGACAGCCCGGCCCGCCCTGTATCTGGGGCGGACACTAGCCCAAGGGAAGGGGCTCGCGAAGGGGCCGGACCGGCGGTGCGCGGCCAGACCTCTTGTCGCGGGCGGGAGGGGCTGTAAACGTGCCGCGAGCGCGGAGGGATGGCCGAGTGGTCTAAGGCGCTCGCCTGGAAAGCGGGTACACGGGAAACCGTGTCGTGGGTTCGAATCCCACTCCCTCCGCCACGCGTTTCCTCTTCAACGTCAACGAATTATACCGATTGCTATCGTTCTTGACCCACGTGTGGGATTCCCCGACGCGCGGGTGATGTGGTTCACCCTGGCGAGCAACGGAGTCTCGCCATGGCGTGCGCCATTGCCGTGCGTTCGGGCTTCACCGCGACCGAGCTGCGCCGCCTGGCGCGGCGCAGCAGGGACGCCGCCCAGGCGCGGCGGTTGCTCGCCTTGGCCGCGATCGACGACGGCGGCACGCGCTCG
>CALLWN010000349.1 GCA_938016505.1 uncultured Sphingomonadaceae bacterium | reverse complement strand
GGCGCTTGCCTTTGTCGCCGGGGCAGTCCTGTCAGGCCTCACCGGCTTCATCGGCATGAACATTTCCGTCCGGGCCAATGTCCGCACTGCCGAAGCTGCGCGCACGGGGCTGCAGGCAGGGCTCACGCTGGCCTTCCGGGCCGGCGCCGTCACTGGCCTCCTGGTGGCCGGCCTTGCGCTCCTGGCAATCGCGGGCTTCTACTTCTTCCTCACCCGCGCCGGCTTCATGCCCGCCGGTGAGGACCGGGTCATCATCGACAGCCTGGTCGGGCTGGCCTTCGGAGCGTCGCTCATCTCGATCTTCGCGCGGCTTGGCGGTGGCATCTTCACCAAGGCGGCCGACGTCGGTGCCGACCTTGTCGGCAAGGTCGAAGCCGGCATCCCCGAGGATGACCCGCGCAACCCGGCTGTGATTGCCGACAATGTCGGCGACAACGTCGGCGACTGCGCCGGCATGGCCGCCGACCTGTTCGAAACCTACGTGGTCACGGTCGGCGCGACGATGGTGCTGACCGCGCTCCTCGTCGGTGGCGACCAGCTCGGCAACCTGATGGTGCTGCCCATGCTCGCCGGCGGCTTCTGCATCCTCGCCTCGATCCTCGGCACCTTCTTCGTGAAGCTGGGCGGCTCGAACAGCATCATGGGGGCGCTCTACAAGGGCTTCGTGGTGACTGCCCTCGCGGCACTTCCGCTGCTCTACGTCGCAACCATGCTGCTCTTTCCCGACATGCGGGCCACGCTCGGCGAGGCGGGCGGCGTCGCCTTCTCCGCAATGGACCTGTTCCTCTCGATGGTTGTCGGCCTGGTCGTCACCGGCCTCATCGTCTGGATCACCGAATATTACACTGGCACGGGCTTCCGCCCGGTCCAGTCGATCGCGAAGGCCTCTGTCACCGGCCACGGCACCAACATCATCCAGGGCCTTGCAATCGGCCTCGAGGCGACCGCGCTGCCCACGCTCGTCATCTGCATCGGCATCGCCGTCGCCTATGGGCTCGCCGGCGTCATCGGCATCGGCTTTGCCGCAACCGCGATGCTCGCGCTGGCCGGCATGGTGGTCGCGCTCGACGCCTATGGCCCCGTCACCGACAACGCCGGGGGCATTGCCGAGATGGCTGGCCTCGAGGGCGAAGTCCGCGAGCGCACCGATGCGCTCGACGCGGTCGGCAACACCACCAAGGCGGTCACCAAGGGCTATGCCATCGGGTCGGCGGGTCTCGGTGCGCTGGTGCTGTTCGGTGCCTACACCACCGACCTCGCCAAGTTCTTCGGCGATGTCGAAGTCGATTTCAGCCTCGCCAACCCCTATGTCGTCATTGGCCTGCTGCTCGGGGCACTGCTCCCCAACCTGTTCGGCGCGCTTGGCATGACTGCGGTTGGTCGTGCCGCGGGCGCAGTCGTCGAGGAAGTGCGAGCCCAGTTCCGCAACAATCCCGGCATCATGGAAGGCACGTCCAAGCCGGATTACGGCCGAACCGTCAGCCTCGTGACCGGGGCCGCGATCCGCGAGATGATCTTCCCCTCGCTCCTGCCGGTGCTTGCGCCGATCCTCGTCTATTTTGTGGTCGCTGCCGTTGCTGGCCAGGCCAATGCGTTTGCGGCCGTCGGCGCGCTGCTTCTCGGCGTGATCGTCGGCGGGCTCTTCATCGCCATTTCGATGACGAGCGGCGGCGGCGCCTGGGACAATGCGAAGAAGTACATCGAGGACGGCCACTATGGCGGCAAGGGCTCGGACGCGCACAAGGCCGCCGTCACCGGCGACACCGTGGGCGATCCCTACAAGGACACTGCCGGCCCCGCAGTCAACCCGATGATCAAGATCACCAACATCGTGGCGCTCCTGCTTCTTGCAGCGCTCGCTGCACACTGAGCGCCCGACCGGTCGCAAGGGGAGGCCAGGCCCCGGCGCAGGCCGGGACCTGCGTGCCTACTGGGGCGGGCCGCCCGCAGGCACGCCGCCGAAGCTCCCGATGTTGCCGAAGATGTCCTCGAACAGGGTCCGGTCGCGCCCGAGGGTCGGCGTCTTGTCCGAACTGGGGCTGATGTCGGCGACCTTGTCGAGACCGCGCCGCTCGACTGACGCCACATTCCCCTTTTCGTCGAAGCGGATGATGAGGATGCTCTGCGCAGTGGGCGTCGGCGTCAGGAATGCCCGCTGGCCGGTGTTGCGCGAGATATAGTACCAGACACTGTCATCCCACTGGCTGACGGCAGTGGGCCGCCCCAGGGCCTGGGCGACCGACGCGCGGTTGTCGACGCCCGGCTGGACGCCGGCGAGCAGCTCCTCGTCGACGATGTAGCCCATGGTGTTGGGGATCTTCGTGCAGCCCGTTGCGGCGAGCGCAACGAGAATGGCTGCACCGGCGGTGGTCCAGCGGCTCATGGGCATGTCTCCGTCGCGGTGTCGCTGTCGCTTGCGACGACCGGTTTCGCATTCCATATGCGGAAGCTCACACCGCGAGGCAAGAATGTCGCTTCTCTCCCGCCTGCTCACTCCGAAGGAACCGCCACTGTCGACGCTGTGGCGACGGATCACGGCCATTGCGCGCACCCCGGAATTCTATCTTCGCCATGGCGTTCCGGATACCGTCGACGGCCGGTTCGACATGGTCGCGCTGGTTGCCTCGCTGGTCATGCTCCGGTTCGAGGAGGCAGGCGCTGCGCGCGAAGGGGTCGTCCTCACCGAGCGGTTCGTCGATGACATGGATGCCTCCGTGCGCGAACTCGGGATCGGCGACATGGTCGTCGGCAAGCATGTCGGCAACATGATCGGCGCGCTTGGCGGGCGGCTCGGGGCCTACCGGGAAGCGCTTGCCTCGCCCCATCCCGAGCAGGCGCTGACGCGGGCACTCGCCCGCAACCTCTTCCGCGGCAGCGGGGAAGGCAACCCCGGGGCGATCGCCCGGTGGGGCCTCGACCTGCACGCGCGGCTGCGCCAGACGCCCCTGTCCGAGCTGGTGGAGGGCCGGGGGCTGTGACCGTGAGGGCCAATGAGTTCAGCCACCTCGTGGCGGTCGACCGGATCCCCCGCGCCGGCATGGCCCTGCGCCTTGCCGCCGGCGCAGACGCGCGTGCAGCCCTTGCCCGCAGGTTCGGCCTGCTCGCCCTCGACCGGCTCGAGGGCGAGGTGACGTTGGCGCGGGCTGGTCGTGGGATCGACCTTGCCGGAACCCTCGTCGCCGAGGCCACGCAGGTCTGTGTCGTCTCCGGCGAGCCGGTAGCGGCTTCGCTGTCGGAGGTGCTGGCGCTGCGGTTCGAGCCGCCGGCTGACGTGGCGCCAGACACCGAGATCGAGCTCTCCGACGAAGCACTCGACCTTCTCCCCATCGAGGATGGTGCGATCGATGTTGGCGAAGCGCTGGCCCAGTCGCTCGCGGTCGCGCTCGATCCCTATCCGAGGGCTTCGCCGGATGCTGTCGCCGAGGCCAGGCGTCGGCTGCTGAGCGAAGAGGAGGCGGCTGCCGAGGCGCGCCGGAGCAGCCCGTTCGCAGCCCTGCGTGCCATGTGAACCCCGCGGTGGACGCTCGGCGCGCAGGCCCGCCGGCCACGACCATCTTCGAGGAGATGTCGGCGCTTGCGGTAGCTCACGGCGCGGTCAACCTGGGCCAGGGCTTTCCGGATTCGGCCGGTCCGCGATCGGTCCGGGCAGCGGCGGCCCGCTTCGTCATGGAGGGACCGCACCATTATCCTCGCATGCGGGGGGTGGAGCCGTTGCGCACTGCGCTGGCGCGCTTCTGTGCCGCAACCCGCAATCTCGACTATGATCCGGCAACCGAGATCGTCGTGACGAGCGGTGCGACCGAGGCGCTGGCTGCGGCAATCCTCGGACTGGTCCGCCCCGGGGACGAGGTCATCCTGCTGGCGCCAGCCTATGATGCCTATGCGCCGCTGGTGCGGCGCGCCGGTGGCCGGCCGGTCGAGGTTGGGCTGGCCCCGCCCGGCTGGGAGATCCGGCACGAGCAACTCGCAGCAGCCCTTACGCCGGCGACGCGCGCGATCATCGTCAACGATCCTGTCAACCCGACAGGGCGGATGCTCGATGCGGCCGAACGGGCGGCGCTCGCCGACCTTGCCACCAGCGCCGACCTGCTCGTCATCGCCGACGAGGTGTGGGAGGAAGTGCATGACCCCGCACGGCCTCATGTCTCGCTCGCCGCGTTGCCGGGCATGCGCGCGCGCACCGTCAGGATTGGTTCCGCCGGCAAGATTTACCAGCTGACGGGCTGGAAGGTGGGCTGGCTCATGGCCGATGCGCCGATTGCAGCACAGGCCGCGTCGATCCACCAGTATCTCACCTTCACCACGCCGCCCGCGCTCCAGCTCGCTGTCGCCGAGGGGCTGGAGCTCGAGCGGGGCTGGCTTGCGGAGATGCGCCGCGAGCTGGTC
>CALLWN010000348.1 GCA_938016505.1 uncultured Sphingomonadaceae bacterium | reverse complement strand
TTCGCCGGCATCATGGGCCGCCCGCTGCCCAGCCGGGTCGGCCGGGCCGGCGATTTCGTGGCACAGAAGGAGGCGGCATGAGCTATCGTCTGGGGGTCGATGTCGGCGGCACCTTCACCGACCTTCTCGTCATCGACGAGGAGAGCGGCGAGACCTGGCGCGAGAAGGTTCCCTCCACGCCCGACGATCCGTCGCGCGCGGTCGTCGCCGGCGCCCGCGCCATCTGCGCAAAGGCTGGGGTCGCGCCGGACTCGCTCGCCCTCTTCCTCCATGGCACCACGGTTGCCACCAACGCCGTCCTCGAGGGGAAGGTCGCCCGCGTCGGCCTCGTCGTCACCGAGGGCTACCGCCACATCCTCCAGATCGCCCGCAGCCTGGTCCCCGGCGGCCTTGCCGCCTGGATCGTCTGGCCCAAGCCCGAGCCGCTCGCCCCGCTCGAGGCCACCATCGAGGTGCCCGAGCGCATCGCCGCCGACGGCAGCATCGTCCGCCCGCTCGATGCCGAGGCGCTTCGCAAGGCCTGCCGGCGCCTGCGCGAGGAGAAGGTCGAGGCCGTCACCGTCTGCCTCATCAACGCCTATGTGAACCCGGCGCACGAGCGCGCGGTCGCCGCCATCCTCGCCGAGGAACTGCCCGGCCTTCCCATCAGCCTCTCCTCCGACATCCTGCCCGAAATGCAGGAATATGAGCGCGCGCTGACAACCGTTGCCAACTCCGCGGTCCGCCCCACGGTCGCGCGCTACGTCGGCAACCTCGACCGCGAGCTCAAGGCCTGGGGCACGCCAGCCAAGCTCCACCTGCTCCGCTCCGATGGCGGCCTCATGACCGCCGACAAGAGCGCCGAAGCCCCCGTCAACCTGCTCATGTCGGGCCCGGCCGGCGGTGTCGCCGGCGCCCTGTTCGTCGCAAGGAACGCCGGCTTCCCCAACGTCCTCACCCTCGACATGGGCGGCACCTCGACCGACGTCGCCCTCATCGAGCAGTATGAGCCGCGCCTCAGGCGCGAGACCAGCGTCGGCCACTTGACGGTGCGGGCCAGTTCGCTCGACGTGAAGACGGTCGGCGCCGGCGGCGGCTCGATCGCGAGCGTGCCCGAGCTCACCAGGGCGCTGCGCGTCGGCCCGCAGTCGGCCGGCGCCGTGCCCGGTCCGGCCGCCTACGGCCGCGGCGGCGAGCTCCCCACCGTCACCGACGCCAATGTCGTCCTCGGCTACCTGCCCGAGAACCTGCTCGGCGGCAGCTTCCGCCTCGACCGCGAGGCGTCGAAGCGCGCGGTCCAGACCATCGCCGACGCGCTCGGCCTTCCTCTCATGGAAGCCGCCGCCGGCATCGTCTCGATCGTGAACGAGACCATGTTCGGCGCGCTCCGCCTCGTCTCGGTCCAGCAGGGCTACGACCCGCGCGACTTCGCCCTCATGGCCTTCGGCGGCGCCGGGCCGCTCCACGGCAACGCCATGGGCATCCTCATGGGCTCGTGGCCGGTCATCATCCCCCCCTCGCCGGGGATCCTGTGCGCCTATGGCGATGCGACCACCCGGCTCAGGGTCGATGCCCAGCGCAGCTTCAACCGCCTCGTCACCGAAACCTCCGAGGCCGAGGTCGCCCACGTCGCGAAGGCGCTGGTCGCCGAGGTCAGCGCTGAGCTCGGCCGGGAAGGCGTCGCCCCGGCCGACATCGAGATCCGGGTCGAGATCGATGTCCGCTACAAGGGCCAGGCCTTCGAGCTCCCGCTCCTCCAGCCCGAGGGCGCGACGCTTGCCGATCTCGCCGCCCGCTTCGACGCCGAGCATCTGCGGCTCTTCACCTTCAACCTGCCCGTGCCCCAGGAGCTGGTGAACATCCGCGTCATCGCGCTCGGCAGGGCCGCCAACGTCACCGCCGAGCGCATCGCTGAAGGCAATGGCGACCCGTCGGCAGCGAAGCTGCGCGACCATGAGCTGTTCATGGACGGCGCCCTGCGTCCCGCCACCATCTACGACCGCGCCCGGCTGCGCGCCGGAGACCGGGTGCCCGGCCCCGCCATCATCTGCGAGATGGATTCAACCACGCTGGTCCACGGCGGCCACCTCGCCACCGTCGATCCCTTCGGCAACATCCTGATCACGCCCTGCTGACCGCCCGCCCCCTGCCGACCGCCCGCCCGAGGAGCCGCGCCCATGCCCGCCCGCATCGTCGAAACCAACCCCAGGCCGTTCGCCCCCGTCGCCATCGATCCGGTCACGCTCGACATCATCGAGAATGCGCTCCGGAACGCCCGGATCGAGATGGACGCAACGCTCACCCGCACCGCCATGTCGCCCGGCATCCGCGAGCAGGGCGATGCCTTCCCCCTCATCGCCGACCACCGCGGCCGCATGATCGTCGGCCAGTTCGGCAGCTTCATCGACGGCTTCCTCAAAGCCTATGACGGCGAGATCGAAGATGGCGACATGATCTTCCTCTCCGATCCCTACAGCTGCGAGGGCGCCATCTCCCACTCCAACGACTGGCTGGTCCTCCTCCCCGTGTTCCGCGCCGGCCGCCTCGTCGCCTGGACCGCCATGTTCGGCCACCAGTCCGACATCGGCGGCAAGGTCGCCGGCTCGATGCCGATCGACGCCCGCTCCATCTTCGAGGAGGGCGTCCGCATCCCCCCCGTCAAGCTCTACGCGAAGGGCGTCTACAATGCCGAGCTCATCAGGCTCGTCATGCACCAGACGAGGAAGCCCGACTGGTGCGCGGCCGACCTGAATGCCCTCATCGCTTCCTGCCGGGTCGCCGCCCGCCGAGTCCAGGAAATGTGCGACCGCTTCGGCGACGATGTCTATGTCTCCGCCAACGAGGCCCTGCTCCAGCGCAACCACCGCGCCATGAAGGCGCTCATCGAAAGCTCGGTCTCCGAAGACCGCGTCACCTTCGAGGATTACATCTGCGACGATGGCGTCGGCTGCGGCCCCTACCGCATCCGCTGCGCCATGTGGCGCGAGGGCTCGAAGGTCATCCTCGACTTCGACGGAACCGACCCCCAGTCCGAAGCCTCGATCAACTTCTACCTCAACGAGAACATGTTCAAGATGTTCTTCGGAATCTACATGATCATGGTGTTCGACCCCGCGATCATGTTCAACGACGGCTTCTACGACCTGATCGAGGTCCGCATCCCCGAAGGCTCGCTGCTCAAGCCCCGCTACCCGGCGGCCCTCTCCGGCCGCACCCACGCGCTCGGCCGCATCTTCGACATCCTCGGCGGCCTGCTCGGCCAGCGCACGCCCGAGTTCCTGTGCGCCGCCGGCTTCTCCTCCTCGCCCCACCTCATGTATTCGGGCCGCGACCGCAAGGGCGAATGGTTCCAGCTGTTCCAGATCGGCTTCGGCGGGATCCCCGGCAAGCCGTTCGGCGACGGTCCCGACGGCCACTCGCTCTGGCCCGGTTTCACCAACGTCCCCAACGAGTTCCTCGAACGCTATTTCCCGCTCCGCATCGAGCGCTACGAGGCGCTCGCCGACAGCGGCGGCCCGGGCAAGCATCGCGGCGGCAACGGCATCCTCATGAGCTACCGCTTCCTCGAGCCCGGCACCATCTCCATCCACGACGACCGCTGGTTCACCCACCCCTGGGGCGTCAACGGCGGCAAGCCCGGCGCCCGCGCCCGGAAGGTCCTGGAACGCCCCGACGGCACCACCACCATCCTCCCCAACAAGGCCGACAGCATCGCGGTCGCCGAAGGCGACATCCTCCACTTCATCACCTGGGGCGGCGGCGGCTGGGGCGACCCGCTCGAGCGCGACCCCGCCCTCGTCGCAAGGGAGGTCCGCCAGGGCCTCGTCACGCCAGAGGGCGCGCGCCGCTACGGCGTCGTCTGCGATGCGGAGGGCGCGCTCGACCCGGCTGCGACCGACGCGCTCAGGGCGCAGCTGCGCGCCACCGCGCCGCAGAACGCCCTGTTCGACTTCGGCGGCACCATCGACGAGCTGCGCGCCCGCTGCGAGGCCGAAACCGGCCTCCCCGCACCCAGACCCCCCGTGTGGCACCACCTGAGGCAGGCGGCGGAATGACCATGACCGAACCCAGTCCCGGCCCGCTCGCGGGCCTGCGCGTCGTCGAGATGGGCCAGCTCATCGCAGGCCCCTTCTGCGGCCAGCTCCTCGGCGACATGGGCGCCGAGGTCATCAAGATCGAACCCCCCGGCCAGGACGGCAAGCGCGGCGGCGACCCCATGCGCGACTGGGGCCGCGGCGAATATCCGCTGTGGTGGGAAGTCGTCGCCCGCAACAAGAAGTCGGTCTCCTTGAACCTCCGCCTGCCCGAGGGCCAGGCCCTCGCCCGCCGCCTCATCATGACCGCCGACATCCTCATCGAGAATTTCCGCCCCGGAACGCTCGAGGGCTGGAACCTCGCCCCGGCCGACCTCCTCGCCGACAAGCCCTCGCTGATCGTCGTGCGCGTCTCCGGCTACGGCCAGACCGGCCCCTACGCCGATCGCGCCGGCTTCGGCGGCATCGGCGAGGCCATGGGCGGCTGGCGCGCCATCGTCGGCGATCCCGATCGCCCGCCGGCGCGCATGGGTGTTTCCATCGGCGACTCGCTCGCCGCCACCTATGGCTGCATGGGCGCGCTCGCGGCGCTTCGCCACCGCGACCTGACCGGCGAGGGCCAGATCGTCGACAGCGCCCTCTACGAGGCCGTTCTCCAGGTCATGGAAAGCCTGGTCCCCGAATACACCGTCGCCGGCCACCTGCGCGAGCGCTCGGGCTCGGTCCTCCCCGGTGTCGCCCCCTCCAACGTCTACCCCTGCGCCGACGGCGAGTTCCTGATCGGCGCCAACCAGGACACGGTCTTCGCCCGCCTGTGCGCTGCCATGGGCCGGCCCGAACTCAAGGACGACCCCCGCTACGCCACCCACATCGCCCGCGGCCGCCACCAGCAGGAGCTCGACGACCTCATCGCCGCCTGGACCAAGACGCACACGGTCGCCGAGCTCGAGGCCAAGATGGTGGAAGCCGGAGTCCCCGCCGGCCGCATCTACCGCGCCCCCGACATGCTCGAGGATCCCCACTTCCAGGCGCGCGAGGCGCTCGTCCAGCTCCCCCACCCCCGCTGGGGCACGCTCACCATGCAGAACTGCTTCCCCAAATTCTCGAAGACGCCGGGCAGCATCCGCACCCTCGCCCCCCAGACAGTCGGCGAACACAACGCCGAAATCCTCACCGCCCTCGGCCTCGACGAGGCCGCCCGGACCGACCTCGCCGCAAGAGGCGTGATCTAGGCCATGTTGACAACAGGCGTCGGCCATGGGCTGGCGGCGGCGAGGTTGAGGAAGCTGGCGACCGAGAGGGCGGTCTTGTCGTATCTGGTGGCGATGCGGCGCTGTCGTGTCAGCTTGCCGCACATGCGCTCGATGCGATTGCGATCCCGGGCGCGGCGATAATCGGGATGCTCCGGCGCGTCGCGGTTCGAACGCGGCGGGATGATCGGCACGATGCCGCGCATCAGGAGGTCTTGCCGGAAGGCGTCGCCATCGTCGCCTTTGTCGGCCAGGACCGCCTTGGGCGTCGCCACCGGGATCGTCATCAGCGCGTCGGCCGCGGCATGATCCGAGGCCTCGCCGTCCGTCAGGATGAAGCCGAGAGGGCGTCCTTGATTGTCTGACCAAGCGTGGATTTTGCTCGCAAGGCCGCCGCGTGATCGACCAAGTGCATTCGCACAGGCCCCCCTTTTCCGCCCGCTGCCAAGACGTCGCCGCGAACCGTGGTGCTGGCGATCATGTGCTGCCAATCGTCGGTGAGCTCGAGATCGACCAGCGTCTGCAGCTAGGCATCCCACACGCCCTGTTCAGCCCGGCGCCGGAACCGGACATGGACCGAGTTCCACTTGCCGTAGCGTTCATGCCTGTCCCGCCAGGGGCAACCGACCCGCAGCACATGCAGCATCCCGTTCAGGAAGCGGCGGTTGTCTCCGGCAGGTCGTGCCCAGCGCCCCCGCTCAGGCGGCAGCAACGGCCCGATCAGTTCCCACTCCGCATCCGACAAGTCCCCGCGGCCCATGACTGCTCCCCAAAAAGCAGTCTTGAATCATCTGTGGACGCCCCTTTGGATGCAAGCGGCAAAGTTCGTCGTGGCGCGTAGTCGGATGCTGCC
>CALLWN010000347.1 GCA_938016505.1 uncultured Sphingomonadaceae bacterium | reverse complement strand
TTGAATATGTGATGCTCGATGGCGTGAACGACAGCGACGCCGATGCGCGCGAGCTGGTGCGCCTGATCCGCCACTATCGCTTGCCCGCCAAGGTCAACCTCATCCCCTTCAACCCCTGGCCGGGCAGCCCCTATGCCTGCTCGCCCGAGGCACGGATCCAGCGCTTTTCCGACATCGTGTTCGCAGCCGGAATTTCCGCGCCGGTTCGCACCCCGCGCGGGCGGGACATCATGGCCGCCTGCGGTCAGCTCAAGTCTGCCTCCGAGCGCCTCTCCCGCGCCGAGCTTGCCGCCCGCGCCGCCGAGAAGGAAGCCGCCTGGTAGGCCCCTATTTCGTTGCCGCCGTCTCCGCGGGCTTCATCGGCACGAACCGGCCGAGGCCGCAGCTTGCCCCGGTGTTGGGACCGATGCCCGGGATGATGACGGTGATGATGTCGACGTTGCAGAGCTGGTTGATCGAGGTCTTGTAGCCGAAGCTCTCCTGGAACCCGAGCTGCGGGCAGGCGTTGGGCAGGGTGTTCCGGAACACCTGGCCATTGTCCATGACGAAGTCGATCACCTGGTCCGAGAGCACCCGGGTCTCGCGGATCCGGTTGAGCTGGATGCAGTCCTGCGGCTCCCCGGCCTCGACCCAGGCCGACAGCTGCGCCGCGCGCCGCTCGGCGCGGCTTTGCGCGAGCGCAGGCACGGCAAGCGCAAGTGGAATCAGCGCAGCAGCGGCGATGGCAAGACAACGCATGGTCATCGAAGGTTCTCCTTCAAGCCTCCCGCCTCTTCACCTTCCTTCCTGAACCCGCGCTTGACGCCCGGCGCGGTCGGTTTGTCCGGGTAGCGGCAGTCGCGCGCGACCGGGCAGCGCCAGCATTCCGGGCTGCGGGCCTTGCACAGGTAGCGGCCGTGGAGGATGAGGAGATGGTGCGCGGCCTTCGCCCAGCGCTTCGGCACCTGCGCGACCAGGTCCTTCTCGACCGCCTCGGGCGTGGTGGCGGATGTGAGCCCGATCCGCCGCGCCACCCGGAAGACGTGGGTGTCAACGGCAAGCGTCGGCTCGCCGAAGGCTTCGTTGAGCACGACGTTGGCGGTCTTGCGGCCCACCCCCGGCAGCGCCTCGAGGCTCGCGCGGTCGCGCGGCACCTCCCCCCCGTGGCGCTCGAGAAGCAGGCGGGACAGCGCAAGCACATTGGCGGCCTTGGCCCGCCACAGCCCGATGGTGCGGATGTGGGTGGCGATGCCCTCCTCGCCGAGGGCGACCATCTTCTCCGGCGTGTCGGCTGCTGCAAACAGCCCCCTGGTCGCCCGGTTCACCCCGGCATCGGTCGCCTGCGCCGACAGCACGACAGCCACCAGCAGCGTATAGGGGCTGGAATGGTGCAGCTCTGTCGCCGGCGAGGGGTTGGCGGCGCCCAGCGCATCGAAGATCCGGTTGACTCGCATCCGCGACAGCGGCCGGCTGGCTGCTGCGGCGGGGGTCGTCATGTTGCCGCGTGGCCGCTGGTCCATCATCCTGCTAGGCCACAGCCCATGGCCGACGGCAAGCCGCCCCTGTTTCTCGATCTCCATCTCTGGCCGAACCGGTCGATGGATCCACGCATGGTGAGGTGGGTGGTGGCCGGCGTGGGCGCGCTCTTCGCGCTCATGGGCCTGCGCCTGCTGGTCCTCGGCGCCTGGCCGGTCATTCCCTTCATGGTCGCCGACCTGCTGCTGCTCGGCTGGGCGCTCAACGCCTCGTTCCGCTCGGGCAATGCTGCCGAGCATCTGAGGCTCGATGGTCGCGTGCTCGAACTCGAGCGGGTCAGTCCGCTCGGCGCCCGGCGCCGCTACCGGCTCGAGCCGCTCTCGGTCCGGGTCGAGCTCGAGCGCTTCCCCGATTCGCGCAACCGGCTCTGGCTCAGGAGCCGCGGCCAACGGCTCATCGTGGGCGGCTTTCTTTCAGCGCCCGAGCGCGAGGCGCTGGCACGCGAGATCGAGGCCGGGCTGGCCCGCTGGCGCTCGGGCCGGCCCTAGCTGCGGGCAAGCCCCGCGATCGCGGCTGCCGTTTCGGCCGGCGCAGTAAGGGGCAGGTCATGGCCGGAGTCGATGCTGACCATCTGCCAGCCCTCGGCCCCGGCCTGCGCCCGGCCGGCGGCCGGCCCGGCCATGCTGTTGCGCGCCGCTGCCACATAGGCCCTTGGAAGCGTGACAAATCGCGCCGCAAGCGCCGGCAGCGGCTCGACGAGGCAGCGCCACGGCATCGGCGTGACCCGCCTCCTGGCCCAGTCATGGGCAGGGTGCCCGGCGGGCACGTCGAACGTCGCCGGGTCGGGTGCGGCGAGCGCGAGCCCCCCGATGAGGCTGGCGCGCGCGGCCTCGACCGCCTCGGCCGGGAGGCCATGGGTGAGCGCCTGGCCCTCGATCACCGGTACGCCATCGAGCGAGACGAACCGCACGACAGCCGGGTGCGCCGCCGCGAGCGCTGCCGGAAGCGCGCCATAGCTGTGGCCGACGATCGTCACTTCGGCCATTTCCTCGCAGTCGAGCACCGCGGCGAGATCGGCTGCATGCTGGGCGAGGCCAGTCTCGGCCGACAGCAGGTGGGCCCGTTCCCCGAGCCCCGTCAGCGTGGGGGCGACCACGCGGAACCCCTCGGCGCGAAGCCTGTCTGCCACGTGACGCCAGCACCAGCCGCCGTGCCAGGCCCCGTGCACGAGCAGGATCTCAGCCATCATCGTCTCCCCAGAAGGCAAAGGCGCGCGCCTGGTGCCGCTCGACGAACCGCCGCGCCAGTGGCCCTTCGATCGGGCCATCCCACGGATCGTGCGACTTGGAAAGCCACCAGCCCTGACCGGGGATCCCGTCGGACTGGCGCACCACCAGCGCGGCAAGCTCGGGCCTTCCGGCTCCGCGCTGGCGGGAATCCACTTCCTCGAGCGCGGCACAGAGCTGACCGACCTGGAAGCGCTGGAATGGCAGGCCGAACCACTGGAACACCTCGCCATAGCTGATGGCGCGCCCGGCTTTGGCCCTGAGCACGAGCAGCGCCTCGAGTTCGTCGACCGGAAACAGGGCCATCGCCGGGCAGGGACTAGCAGCGCTCCACGCGCTTCGCTATCGGCTGCATCGCCATGATCTCCGGGCAGTTTCCCGCAACCCGGCTCCGCCGCAACCGCCGCGCGCCCTGGCTTCGCGCCATGGTGCGCGAAACCCGGCTCACGCCCGCCAACCTCATCTGGCCCGTCTTCCTGACGGCCGGTCCCGAGCCCGAGCCCATCGCCACCATGCCGGGGGTGATGCGCCACCCGCTCGGTGCGCTCGCCGGCCTCGCCCGCGAGGCTGTGGCACTTGGCATCCCGGCGCTCGCGCTGTTCCCCAACACGCCCGCCGACCGTCGCACCGACGACGGCCGGGAGGCGCTCAACCCCGACAATCTCGTCTGCCGCGCCATCGCCGAACTGAAGTCTGCAACCGATGCCATCGGCGTGATGACCGATGTCGCGCTCGACCCCTACACGGCGCACGGTCATGACGGGCTTGTCGACGCGGCCGGCCATGTGCTGAACGACGCCACCGTCGACATGCTCGTCGGCCAGGCGCTGAACCAGGTGCGGGCAGGCGCCGACATCGTGGCACCCTCCGACATGATGGACGGGCGGGTTGGTGCGATCCGCCGCTCGCTTGAGGCGGACGGCTTTGTGGACACCCACATCATGGCCTATTCTGCCAAATATGCGAGCGGCTTCTACGGCCCGTTCCGCGACGCGGTGGGCGCGGCCGGCCGCCTCAGGGGGGACAAGGCGACCTACCAGATGGACCCGGCCAATGCGCGCGAGGCGCTTGCCGAAGTCGCGCTCGACGTGGCGGAAGGCGCCGACAGCGTCATGGTGAAGCCCGGGCTTCCCTATCTCGATGTCGTGAAGGCAGTCGCCGACCGGTTCGACGTGCCGGTCTTTGCCTATTGCGTGTCGGGCGAATATGCGATGATCGAGGCGGCTGTCGCAGCCGGCATGCTCGCGCGCGACAGGGTGGTGCCCGAGATGCTGCTCGCCTTCCGCCGCGCCGGGGCTGCCGGTGTCCTCACCTATCACGCCCCCATGGTGGCGCGCCTGCTCGGCGCATGACCGACTTTGCTGCGCTCGTCGCACCCGACAGGGGTGAACCCGCAGTTGCCATCCGCGGCGTCAGCGAGGCCGGCCTCGCCGGCTTGCGCGCCCGGCTCGGCGCGGCAGCGCAGGCTGCCCTCGACGCTGCCGGCTTTCGCGGCCGTGCCGACCAGGCTGTCGTGCTGCCCGAGGGCGATGGCTGGTTCGCGGCCATCGGCCTCGGCCCCGTCGACGCACCTCCGGGCCGCTGGACCCTCGCGGCCGCCGCGGCGGTCCTGCCGGCAGGCAGCTATCGCTTCGAGGGCCCGCTTGGCCCCCACGCCTGTCATGGCTGGCTCATGGCCCAGCACCAGTTCGGCCGCTATCGCAAGCCAGCCGAGCCACGCGGGCCACGCCGCCTTCTGGTCGCCGAGCCGGCGCGCATTGCCCCGGCGCTTGCCGAGGCCGAGGCTGCCGCCCAGTTGCGCGATCTCGTCGACACGCCGGCCGAGGACATGGGCCCGGCCGACCTCGAAGCAGCGGTCCGCGCACTCGCCGAAGAAACCGGTGGGCAGGTCGAGGCCATCACTGGCGAGGCGCTTCGCGAACGCAACTTCCCGGCGATCCACGCCGTCGGCAGGGCGAGCCCGCGGCGGCCCCGCGTCATCACGCTCTCGTGGGGCGAGGCTGCGCATCCGCTTATTGCCCTTGTCGGCAAGGGCATCACCTTCGACACCGGCGGCCTCAACCTGAAGCCCGGCACGGCGATGGCGCTCATGAAGAAGGACATGGGCGGCGCCGCCCACGCGCTCGCGCTGGCCCGCCTTGTCATCGCCCACCGGCTTCCGGTCCGGCTGCTGCTCGTGATCGCCGCTGCCGACAACGCGGTATCCGGGGATTCGTTTCGTCCTGGTGATGTCATTGCCACCCGCAAGGGCCTCCATGTCGAGATCGGCAACACCGACGCCGAGGGCCGTCTCGTGCTTGCGGATGCGCTCGCTCTCGCCGGCGAGGCCAAGCCGGCCCTCATCCTCGATTTCGCCACCCTGACCGGTGCAGCGCGGGTCGCCCTCGGCCCGGAGCTTCCGGCGCTTTTCAGCAATGACGAGAGCCTTGCCGCCGACCTGCTCGCCGCCGCCACCGAGACCGAGGATCCGCTCTGGCGCCTTCCGCTCTGGTCGCCCTATCGCGAGATGCTGCGCTCGACGATTGCCGACCTCGGCAACAGCCCCGAGGGTCCTTTCGCAGGCGCGATTGCAGGCGCCCTTTTCCTCCAGCATTTCGTGCCAGAGGCGACTCCCTGGGCGCACCTTGATCTCTACGCCTGGAACGCCACCGCAAGGCCCGGCCGACCCAAGGGCGGCGCAGCGATGGGGCTGTTCGCGAGCTTCGGGCTGCTGGTGCGCCGGTTCCAGCGCGCATGACGGGCGCGGGCGTGCGGCAGAGCCGGATCACCGGGCCGCGGCGCACCGGGCCGCTGTCCCCGCTCGACCCGCGGGTCACGCCATGGCGCCCCGGCCTTGCCGACATCGCGCTCGCCGGCGCCGTGACCGTCTCGCACTATGCTGCACCCGTGCTGCGCATGGTGACTGCAGCATCCGCCCCACTGCACGTGGCGCCCGCAGCCGGCTCCGAACTGGCGAGCGAACTGTTCCACGGTGAACTCTTCGCCCTGCTGGAGGAAGAGCGTGGCTGGGCCTGGGGGCAGGCGCGCGATGACGGCTATGTCGGCTATGTGCCATCTGCCGCCCTCGGGGCGCCCTGGGCGGCCGCGGGCACGGGTGAAGCCGATGGAGGGCCCTGCCGATGGGTGGGTCCGGGCGACGCGCTGCTCTTTGCTGCGCCTGCACTGAAGGCGCCCGTCGTTGCAACGCTCCCGGCTGGCAGCAGGCTGGCAGTCGAGGTTGGAGAGAGCGGGTTCCTCGCCATCGCCGCTGGCCCCTTCACCGGGCGGTTCGTTCACGAGCGCCACCTTGGCGCGCCCGATCCGGAAGCGGATCCGGTGGAAATCGCGTTCGGTTTCCGGGGCAGCCCGTATCGCTGGGGCGGGCGGACCCGCGCCGGCATCGACTGTTCGGGCCTTGTCCAGATGGCGTTCCGCCTCGCCGGCCGGCCGGCGAGGCGGGATTCCGACATGCAGTTCGCCGACGCGCCGGAGGCTGTG
Organism: uncultured Sphingomonadaceae bacterium; assembly: GCA_938016505.1. Lineage (GTDB taxonomy): Bacteria > Pseudomonadota > Alphaproteobacteria > Sphingomonadales > Sphingomonadaceae > Thermaurantiacus. The sequence continues at coordinate 7,573 of CALLWN010000347.1, read as the reverse complement.
CCGGCCGATGCGGTCCGGCGCGGCGACCTCGCCTGGTGGCCCGGCCACATCGGGATGCTCGTCGATGCCGGGACCCTCCTCCACGCCAACGCGCACTGGATGGCTGTCGTCGCCGAGCCGCTCGCCGACGTCGCAGCCCGCATCGGTGCTGCACCGCAATTCCGCAGGCCCGGCTGACGGCAGGAAGGGCTCGCACGCATGGCCCTGCGGGTCCGGCGGAAATCGTCCTGTCACGGTCCGGTTTTGCTTGCCCGTCCCGGGGTGTTGCGATATTCGCCCCCGAGGTGTCAGACCGGAGATGCCACTGCCAGCGGTGTCGCTGAAAGGGGGGGCAAGGCCCGGCTCACGAGGTGGCGCGGCAGGGTGACCGGTCGCTGGGTTGGGGAGCAACTGGTGTCTGATACGAAAGTGCGTGGATCACGTTCCGACATTCTCGACACGGACGCAGTTCTGGCTGCGCTCGGCGAAGTCGACCTGCCGCCCGACTACCGGCCGAGCGAGGACGAACCCTTCATGAACCCGAATCAGCTCGCCTATTTCAAGCGCAGGCTGCTGTTGTGGAAGGCCGAGCTCCTCGGGGAGGCCAAGGCCACGCTCGACCAGCTGAAGGCCGAACCGCTGCAGGAGCCCGATGCGACCGACCGCGCCTCGTCGGAGACCGACTGGGCGATCGAGCTTCGGGCCCGGGACCGCCAGCGCAAGCTGATTGCCAAGATCGATGCCGCGCTGGAGCGGATCGAGACGGGCGAATATGGCTGGTGCGAGATCAGCGGCGAGCCGATCTCGCTTGCCCGCCTCGAGGCGCGCCCGATCGCGACCATGACCCTCGAGGCGCAGGAGCGCCATGAGCGGACCGAGCGGATCAGCCGCGACGATTGAAGCCGCCGCGCATCGCCCGAGCTCCAGCCCGACGACCGGCGCAATCAGGCGCTGCGCGCCATTTCGTCCTTCAGCCTGAGTTTTTCGCGCTTGAGCCGGCTCAGCCGCGCCAGATCCGGGGCCGGCCTGCGCATCTCGGCTGCGATCTCGCCGTCGATCACGCGATGGCGGCTGCTCAGAGCCTCGAGATGCGAACTGGCCATTGTGTCTTGCCCTTTCGTGCCGGGCCGACCGCGGCAGCGCGGCCGGGCCAGACATCAAAGCACGCTTGCACCACATGGCAAAGCCGCGACATCTTGAGGCCGGCGGGTTCCGATGCCTCTACCGCTAGCTGCAGGCCGGTCGGGCGGCCTGCGCTCGAGTCGGGCCTGCTTGACGCCGCCGGGACCGCTTGGGCAAGGATCGGCCGGGGCGCTTCCAGTCGGGCCGTCGCGGAAGGATCAGGGCAAGGATCAGGGCGTGGATGAGGCGGAACTGAGGGCCCGTTTGGCGCATCTTCTCGAAGAACATCGCGATCTCGATGTCGCGATCGCGGCTCTCGCCAATGCGCCCGGCGCCGACGCGCTGCAGCTTGCCCGTCTGAAGAAGCGCAAGCTCCGGCTCAAGGACGAGATCCAGACGCTGCAGGACCTGCTGATCCCCGACATCATCGCCTGATCCCCGACATCATCGCCTGCTCCCCGGAGACGGGCTCAGGCTTCGATCAGGGCATCGACGGTTGCATGGAATCGGGCGATCCCGCCTTCGAGGCTGCCAAGAAGGAGTTGGGGCACCGCGCCGCTCTCGAGGCCGCGCTGCCCGGCCTCGGCAGCCCCGAAATCCTCGGTTCCGAACACCCGTCCGTCGAGCAGGGCCCAGCTCTTTGCCCAGTGGGCCTCCGCCTCCGGAGTGGCGGGCGCCTCGGGGATCAGCATGAAATCCTCGACCAGCGTGAGATTCGCGGCCTGCGGCATCACCACCATCAGGTTGACATAGTCGGGGCTCGCAACGAGCACCGTCGCCGGAAGAAGCTGGTAGGCATAGGTGACGACCCGCCGCAGCGAGGGCCAGTCGGCAAGGTCGATCCCCTCCAGCCCGCCGACCCGCACCACGGCCGAGCGCATGTGGGGCCCAAGCGTGTCGCCCCGGGTCACGCCATCCTCGAAGAAGCGGGCGATCGAGCCGGCGTGGAGCCGCTGGACATGGTAGCTCTCGAGGAAGGCGTCCATGATGAGCTTCCAGTTGGCCGCGACGCGGTGGGTTCTGCGGGCGTAGAGGTGCATCGTGCCGAGCCCCAGCGCGTCGAAGTCGGCAGCGAGCGCGCCACCCGCCAGGGCGAAGTCGGCCTCCCCGAACGGTGTGGCCCAGATGAGCCCGCCCGCCTCGACATGGGGAACCGGAACAAGGCCGAGCGATCCGCGGTCGAGCCCAGGGAAGGTTTCGGGCCGCGGCACCGCCTCGAGCGCCCCGTCGAGACCATAGGCCCAGGCGTGGTAGGGGCAGACGAGCTTGGGCTGGCGCACCGGCTCGGGCGCGTCGAGCAGGCGGGTTCCCCGGTGCCTGCAGGCGTTTCTGAACACGCCCAGACGGCCGGTCTTCGCCCGGGCCAGAAGCAGCGGAGCGCCGAATCCGTCGTGGGTCATCACCGTGCCGGGCGCATCCAGCATCGCCGATGGGCCGAGGCAGAGCGGCAGCCGGCCGAACAGCCGCTCCCGCTCGACTGCAAACCGTTCGGAAGAGCAGTAGCGCACCGAGTCGAGCCGAAGCACTGCTGCTGGCGGCAGCGGCGCGGTTGCGGGGTCGCGACAGGCGGCGGCCAGCGCAATCTGGCCCTCGGTCGGTGCCCGTGGCGCGTTCAGAGGCGCGTTGAAAGGCGCGTTCATCCTCTCATTGAACGTCTTTCCAGGGCCGCGCGCAAGCTTTCCTTTGTGACCGCTTCGCCTAAAGGGGTCCGATGGATGCGCCACCCGGCCGGTCCCGCCTTGGTGCGGCCATCGCCCCATTTGTCGAACGCGGGCCGCTCGGCGCCCTCCTCCTCGGGCTCGCGTCGGGCTTCCCCTTTGCCATGATCGCCTCGACCCTGACCACGCGTCTCGCCGAGGCCGGCATCGACAAGCGGGCCGTGACTGCCTTTGCGCTCACCTTCCTCCTCTACAATTTCAAGTTCCTCTGGGCGCCTGTCATCGACCGGGTGCGCCTGCCGGTCCTCGCCGGCCGGATCGGCCAGCGCCGGGCCTGGCTGGTCACGCTGGCCGTCGGCGTGATGGCCGCGGTCAGCTGGCTTGGTGCGGCCGACCCGGTCGCCGACCTGCCGATGGTTGTGGCCGCTGCGCTCGCAGTCGCCTTCCTTGGTGCCAGCTTCGACATCGTCATCGATGCCTACCGCATCGAGAGCCTCCGCCCCAACCAGCTCGGTGCCGGGTCGGGCATGAGCCAATATGGCTGGCGCCTGGGGTCGGCGGGGGCTGGCGCTCTCGCCTTGGTCGTTGCCGAGCGGGCGGGCTGGCCCGTGGCCTATTCCGCCGCAACCATGTTTGCCCTGCCAGCGCTCGCGGCTGCGCTGCTGCTCGGCGAGCCTGCAGGACGCTCGGCTGCGATTGCCGCCCCCGCCATGCCAACCGGCCTTGCCTCGCGCCTGCGCGACACGTTCGTGGCGCCGATCGCCGACTTCGTGTTGCGCCCCAACGGCTGGATCGTCCTTCTCTTCATCCTCCTCCACAAGATCGGCGACACGCTTGCCAACCTGTCGCTCCGGCTCCTCCTCAACGATCTTGGCTTCTCGAAGGATGAAGTGGCCGCCTATGATGTCGGCTTCGGTCTCGTCGCCACGCTTGCCGGCATATTGGCCGGCAGCATCCTCTACGGCCGCCTTGGCATGATGCGTGCGGTGCTGCTCAGCCTCCTGCTCATGGCGATCTCAAACCTGTCCTTCGCTGGCCTGGCGCTTGTTGGCCACTCGGTCCCCGTCATGGCCGCCGCTGTCGGCTTCGAGAATTTCGCGAGCGGGATCGGCGGGGTGGCAGTCGTTGCCTATCTGTCGTGGCTGTGCAACCTGCGCTTCACGGCCACGCAATATGCGCTGCTCTCGGCGCTGGCGTCGATCCTCGGGCGGTTCCTTTCCGGAACCACTGCGGGAGCCCTGATCGACAGCCTTGGCTTCGTCGATTTCTACCTGCTGACCACGTTGCTTGCGCTGCCGGGCGTGCTGCTGTTCCTGTGGCTGATGCGGCGCGAACCGGGCCCGCCAGCTGAAGATCCGGCGGTCGCGCGCCCTGCCTGACGCCGGGGTGTCACGGCCATACACAAGTTCTGTCATATTTCTCGGCTAGCGGAAGATCTGGTGTCCTCCGATAAAGGATTGGGTGATGGCGGGTTTTGCAGCGCTCTCGTCGACGGCCGTGGCGGCCGACGTGCTGGCGGCCTCGCCCTACATGCATCGCGTCGGCCGGCTCGATGTCCGGATTGCGACTTCGGAAGAGGAGATTGCCGCAGCCCAGGCGCTGCGGCATCGCATCTTCTACGGCGAGATGGGCGCAACGCCAGCGCCCGAAGTTGCCCGCGCCGGCCGCGATATCGATCCCTACGACAGCCTTTGCGACCATCTCCTCGTGATCGATCATGGCGAGGACGGCCGCCCGCACGTGGTGGGCACCTACCGGCTGCTGCGCCAGGTCGTTGCCACCATGCACCGGGGCTTCTATTCGTCTGGCGAATATGATCTGTCTCCGCTCATTGCCTCGTCGGAGAGCGGCGGCCAGCTGCTTGAGCTCGGTCGCTCGTGCGTGGCACCCGAGTGGCGCAACAACACCACCATCGCGCTCTTGTGGCGCGGCATTGCCAGTTACCTGCGGATGCACGGCATCGGCTACATGTTCGGCTGCGCCTCGCTTCACGGAACCAACCCTGATGCGCATGCCGCCGCGCTGTCCTTCCTCTATCATCAGCATCTGGCGCCCCCGCATCTTCGGGCGCGGGCGCTCGCCGACCATTATGTCTCGATGGACCGGCTCGCGCCCGGCAGCTACGACATGCGCGCGGCAGCGCGATCGCTCCCGCCGCTCATCAAGGGCTATCTGCGGGTCGGCGCGATGGTCGGTGACGGGGCCTTCGTGGACCGCCAGTTCAACACGGTCGACGTGTTTGTCGTTATGCCGGTCGAACAGATCACCCGCCGCTACCTCGACCGCTTCATCCTCGGCCGCGGCGCCAACGACAGCGACTGAGGTCTGACCGGGGAGGGCGAATGGCTGCATCCCGCGCCCTCCAGCTGGCCGGACGCCAGGTTCCACTTGCCATCCGCCGCGATCCGCGCTCGCGGCGCATCATCATCCGCGCCTGCCCGCAGAGCCGCTCGGTGCGGCTTACCCTTCCGGCGCGTGCGCCGCTGCGCGCCGGCCTCATGCTGATCGAGGCCAACCGCGCCTGGCTCGAGGACGAGGTGCGCCGCCGCTTCGTTGCCGCAATTCCCTTCAGCCCCGGCATGCGCGTGCCCTTCGCCGGGCGGCCCATGCTTCTGGAAGCACGGCCCGGCGCGAGGGTTCGGCTCGAGGGTGACCGGCTGCTCGCTGGAACTGATGGTGGCGGTTTCAACCGGCGGGTCGCGGCAGCGCTGCGCCGTGCCGCGCGCGCCCTGCTCACCGACGATGTCGAAGCGCTCGCACGCCCGCTCGGACTCCCGGTCGCGGAGGTCCGCGTCGGTGATCCGGTGCGCCGCTGGGGCAGCTGTTCACGAAGCGGCCGGATCGCCTTCTCGTGGCGGCTGGCGCTTGCACCCGACGAGGTCCGCCGCGCCGTGGTCGCCCACGAAGTCGCCCACCTCATCCATTTCGATCATTCGCCCGCCTTCCGCGCCGCTGCCGAGCGGATCCATGGCGCGCCGCTCGAGGGCGCGACCGAATGGCTGCGCTGCAACGGGCCCTGGCTCCACGCCTTCGGGGTCGAGGAGGGCTAGGTCCCGGTACCCGACGGTTGTGCCGCAAGCGCCTCGTCGAGCCATTTTTCGGTGAGCGGTGGTTCGGGCGGCGAGGGCGGCTCCGGTGGGGGCCAGGGCGGTGCCGCGTCTTCCGAAAGGCCATAGACCTCGGCGTCGGGCTCGAGCCCGAAGACGCTTTCCTCGACCGTGGTGTTGAGCTCGCTTGCCGGAACCCCGGCCAGCGCTGGCCCCATGAAGGCAGCGAAGGTGCGCGCAGGCGCCCGACCGCCGGCAAGGCCGGGCACGGCGCGCGCGTCGTCACGGCCGATCCACACGCCTGCCACAAGTTCGGGGGTGAAGCCGATGAACCAGCCGTCCCTGTTTGCCGTCGTGGTGCCGGTCTTGCCTGCGAGCGGCCGGCCGATCTGCGCGGCACGCGCGGTCCCGATCTCGACTGCGGCCCGCAACAGGCTCGTCATGTGGGCAGCGACATGGGGGGCCAGAAGAATGCGGGGCGCTGGATCCTCGCGCCGGTAGAGCAGCCGGCCGTCGGCGGTCGTGACCCGGGTGATTCCGTAGGGGCGCACCTCGCGGCCCTCGGCTGCGACTGTCGCATAGGCCGCTGTCATCTCGAGCAGCGTTGCCTCCGAGGCTCCGAGCGCCATCGCCGGCTCACGCGAGATTGGTGTGGTGATCCCGAGCCGTCGGGCCATGCCGGCAACCGTTTCAAAGCCTGCGTCCTGCGCAAGCCGGACCGCGACCGTGTTGATCGACCGGGCGAACGCCTCGCGCGCCGTGACCGGGCCCGCGAACCGGCCATTGTCGTTCCGGGGCGACCAGCGGCCGATGGTGATGGGCGCGTCGACCACGATGGTCTCGGGCGTCAGGCCGTTCTCGATCGCGGCCAGGTAGGGAAAGAGCTTGAAGGCCGAGCCGGGCTGGCGCCGGGCAACCGTTGCCCGGTTGTAGGTGCTGGCAGCATAGTCGCGCCCGCCGACCATCGCGGTCACTTCGCCTGAGGTGCGCATGGCCACGATCGCCCCCTGCGTGCCGGCAGGCAGCGCGCGGTGCACGGCGTCTTCTGCCGCCCGCTGGTGCGCCGGCACCAGCGTCGTCATCACCTCGAGCGGAAGGCTTGCCTCGTCGACCAGCGTCTCGAGCTGGGCGAGGACCCAGTCGGTGAAGTAGCGCACATCGCCCTGGTCGCGCGGGATCGCGAACCTGACCGCGGCTGTGTCGGCGGCGGCGGCCTCGGCGGGAGACAGGGCTCCAGTCTCGCGCATGGTCGCAATCACGGTTGCGCCGCGGGCGCGGGCCCGCTCCTGGTCGGCCGAGGGGGCATAGCGGCTGGGCGCCTTCACGAGGCCGGCAATGATCGCGGCCTCGGCGACGGAAAGCGTCTCCGCCGAATGGCCAAAGAACTTGCGACTGGCTGCATCGATCCCGAAGGCGCCACCGCCGAAATAGACCCGGTTCAGGTAGAGCTCGAGAATGGCATCCTTGGTGAACCTGCGCTCGATCGCCAGCGCAAGCACCGCTTCCCTCAGCTTTCGGTCCCAGGTCTTGCGGTTGGTGAGGAAGATGTTGCGCGCCAGCTGCTGGGTGATGGTGGAGCCGCCCTGGACATTGCGCCCGGCACGGAGGTTGACCACGAATGCACGTGCGGTGCCGATCGGGTCGACCCCTGGGTGCCAGCGGAAGCGCCTGTCCTCGACGGCAAGCATCGCTGCCACCATGTGCGGCGGGATCTCGTCATGGCGGAGCCAGCGGCCGAAGCTCGGGCCGACCGTGACCAGCTCCGTG
>CALLWN010000346.1 GCA_938016505.1 uncultured Sphingomonadaceae bacterium | reverse complement strand
GTGATGCGCTTTGGCGCGCCTCCGCCCGAGGCGCTGTTCCCCATCCTCTGGCGGGCGCCGGTCCGCCAGGCGCCAGTCAGCCAGGCGCCAGCCCGCCCGGCGCCAGCCCGCTAGGCGGTGGTCAGCGTCACGTCGCCGGGCTGCTCCGGCGGGGCGCGGCCCTCGATGAAGGCGAGGCTTGCAGCCACCGCCGCCTCGAACAGCGCCGCCTGCGCCTCGTCGCGGGCGCGTTCGGGCCGGCCGATCATGTTGCCGAAATAATGGTCCACCCCCCTGCCAACCCAAAGCCAGCGCGGGCTGACGGTCGCGGCCGCGAAGCTTGCGGCATGCGCCTCCCAGGCAGGTGCGATCGGCGGGACGATGTCGGCGGTGCCGGTCTGGACGAAGAGGGGCACGGCAAGCTTCGCCCAGCCGGCCGCATCAATGAAACCGGGCAGCGGCCCCGGGGGCGAAAAGGCCACCACGCGGCTGACCCCCGGCAGGGGCAGCGGGCCGCCGTCGTCCGCCCAGCGGACTGCGGCACCGCCGAGCGCCTGCGCAACCAGCGCGCCATAGCTGTGGCCCGCCGCCACCAGCGCGAGCCCCGGAGCGACGCTGCCGAGAAGGCGCGCCGCCGCCCGCATGTCGGCGAGCCGCTGGCGCCACCCGGCCTGCGCTGCTTCGGGATCCACGGGTCCGCCGCCCTGCGCCGGCTCGCGGTGGGTGACTGCGGCCACCACATGGCCTTCGGCTGCCCAGGCGCCGGTCAGCGCGTCATATTTGCCGGCATCGGCGTTTGCGCCGTGCGAGAAGAGGATCGCCCGCGCTGCCGGGGAAGGCGCGCCCGGCCGCCACAGCCGGACCGGAACCCCGTCCACCTCGCGCGCCTCGACCGAGAGTTCGGGCGGCAGCGGCGGAAGCCCGGCCGGAGGCAGCCTGCGTGCAAGCGCCGGTGCGGCGAGCCCGGCAAGCCCCGCGAGCGCCGCGCGCCGGGAAAGCCTCATCCGTCGCGCGACCAGCCCGGGGGCGTGCGATGCTCCAGCGCCAGCACATAGAGGCTGCCGAAGCTGCCGCGGTTCAGCCGGAAATCCTCGTCGAGATAGACGATGTCCGAAAACAGCGGCGGGATCTTCGCATTGTCGATCACCACGCGCGGGTGCCCGGTTGCCTGGGCGTGGGTGAAGACGACATCCATCCGCGCGTCGGAGGCAGTGCTGAACCGGCCGAGCGTCACCGCCTGGCCCGGCGCGCCATCGGCCGCCTCGTAGCACACCACATTGTCGTAGAGGCCGGTCTCGGGGTCCACTTCCTGGAACAGCCTCATGACGCGGATGGGCTCGGCGGGCAGCAGGTTGAAGCTGAGCCGCCCCAGCGTCGCCTCGCGCTGGAGCCCGAAGGAGGACCAGATGAGCCGCCAGCGCCCGCGCAGGAGCCCGGCAGCGCGCGCGGGTGCAGCCGTCGGGTTCAGGCCCTCGAGCGCCGCGGCAAGCTCGGCGATCCGCTCGACGCGCTTGCCGCCCTCGGCGAACCCCGCCTCGGTCGTCGCGCCGAGCGAAGCCAGCTCGGCCTTCAGGGTCTCCCGGTCCGCCATCAGAAGCTGAAGTTCCCAGTGAGGCCGAAGGTCCGCTTCTCGCCGAAGGTCGGCACGTAGGAGGCCGAGAGCGCGCCGTTGGTGCCGATGAGGAACAGCGCCGTCGAGACATAGTCCTTGTCGAGCAGGTTGCGCGCCCACAGCGTCAGCTCGAACCGGCCGAAATCGGCTCCGATCTGCCCGTTCATGAGCGCGCGCGCCGACACGTAGGAGAGATTGGCCTCGTCCATGTACTGCCGGCCCTTGAAGGTGCCGTCGAGCGCGACATGGGCCTCCACCCTGTCTCCGAGTGCAAGGTCGTAGCGCGCCCCGATCGCGGCGTCGTAGCGCGGCACCCGCTCGAGCCGGTTGCCGCCGATCGGGAGCACGGCCGTCGGCGTGCCGGGGATGGTCTGGCACACCGTGCCGTCGCAGTTGCCCGAAGCGCCGAACCGCTGCGAGATGGTCCCGTTCTTGTAGGTCGAGCTGTTGTAGGCGGCGTTGCCGAAGAACCGCAGCGCATCGGTCGCCTGCCAGGCAAGCTCGGCCTCGAGGCCCCAGACCTTCGCCCCGCCCTCGATGTTCCCGATTGTCGAGGGCACGATCGCGAAGAAGGAGGGCGCAGTGCCATTGGCCTGCAGCCGGACGACGCTGGTCTGCAGCGCGTTCCAGTCGGTGTAGAAGGCCGCGACATTGGCGGTCAGGTTGCCGAACCGGTTCTTGGACCCGATCTCGTAGGTCCAGTTGGTCTCGTTGTCGTAGGTGCGCTGCGGCACGAAGGGCACATTGCCGTTGATCCCGCCGGCCTTCACCCCGCGCGCGACCGAGGCGTAGATGTTGTTCTGGTCGGTCAGGCGCCATGTGCCGGTGAAGCGCGGTGCGAAATAGGTGATCGACTGCTGGAACCGCGGCGGGCTGAAGGCCTGGACCGCGGGGTTGGTGGGCTCGCGGGTCAGGAAGTCGGTCGCCGACTGGTCCTCGATCGACAGCCGACCCTCGACCGTGAGGGCAAGCCGCTCAACCGGCTTCAACTCGGCGAAATAATAGAGGGCAAGAATGCTTTCCTTCCGCTCCAGGTAGCCGGTGCGCTGGAACAGCGCCGAAGGGAAGGGCAACCCGGGCCCCACCGGGAAGAGATAGGTCGCCGGGTCGGGCTCGACGAGCGTGTTGGTCGGTGCGCTCGAGGTCGCGTTGGAGGCGATGTCCCTTGTGCGCGAATGGTGGAAGCCGACGAAGCCGTTCCATCGGTCATTGCCGCGGAACAGGAAGCGGAGATCATGGCTGGTGCCGCGGAACGCCGAATCCGTCCCCGATTCGTCGAAGATGGTGCCGAGATTGAAGGGCGGGAACGGCACCGTGACAGGCAGCAGCGGGTTGGGGCTGGGCGAGCCGCGGCCAAGCACTTCGCCCTTCGCGTAGCCGAACAGATATTCCACCCCGACCGGCCCGTCCGGGTCCCAGGTCGCGCGAACGGTCGCAAGATCGGTCGGGCCCCTCAGACCGAAGGCGCGCGGGTCGATCACCACGCCTGCGGGCCGCACGGCATCAGCCGGTGCAACCACGGGCGTGGACGGGAAGGCGCCGACCCACAGCCGGTTCTGAACCGTGAACGGCGGGGTGAGCCCGGGGCGCGGGCTCGCGTTCAGCGTGTTGTAGGGGTAGAGGATCGTCTGGGTGCCAACCGTGTAGGATGGCACCGTCTCCTCGTCGCGCTCGGTCCGGATGTAGCTTGCCTCGACCCGCACCGTCTCGGTCGCCTGCGCCGTCATCCGCCCCTGGATCATCCAGTTGCGATAGCCGCCGATCCGGCCCTTGGTGTTGGCGCCATCGGCATCGGCCAGCGGATGGCCGTTGCGCCACGTGCCGTCGAAGCTCGACCAGGCGCCTGCAACCGAGACTGCCAGCCGGTCGCGGATGATGGGCACCGAGACGAAGCCGCGGCCCTCGAACCGGTC
>CALLWN010000345.1 GCA_938016505.1 uncultured Sphingomonadaceae bacterium | reverse complement strand
TCGCTCGATGATCCCGACGGCTTCTGGCGCCGCGAGGCCATGCGGATCGACTGGATTCGGCCCTTCACCAGGGTTTCGCAGTGGAGCTTCGCGGAGGCCGATTTCGGCATCCGCTGGTTCGAGGACGGCACGCTCAATGTCGCGGCCAACTGCCTCGACCGGCACCTCGCCGCCGGCCATGGCGATCGCACCGCCATCATCTGGGAGCCGGACGATCCGGCGACACCGGGGCGCACCCTCAGCTATGCCGAGCTGCACGCCGAGGTGTGCCGGCTGGCCAATGGCCTCGTGTCGCTGGGGGTCCGCCGCGGCGACCGGGTGACCATCTACCTGCCGATGATCCCCGAGGCCGCCGTCGCCAAGCTGGCCTGCGCGCGGATCGGCGCCATCCACTCGGTCGTGTTCGGCGGCTTCTCGCCCGAGGCGCTGGCCGGCCGGATCCAGGACTGTGACTCGAGCCTCGTGATCACCGCCGACGAGGGGCTTCGCGGCGGCCGCACGGTTCCGCTGAAGGCCAATGTCGACGCGGCGCTCGGCCGCTGCCCGGGCGTGGGCAAGGTGGTGGTGGTGGCCCGGACCGGCGCATCCGTGCCGTGGGTGGAAGGCCGCGACATCGCCTATGCGGAGCTGGTGGCGGCGCAGCCCGCCACGCACGAGGCGGCCGAGATGGGCGCCGAGGACCCGCTGTTCATCCTCTACACCTCGGGGAGCACCGGCAAGCCCAAGGGCGTGCTGCACAGCACGGGCGGCTATCTCGTGTGGGCCTCGCTGACCCACGAGGCGGTGTTCGACTATCGGCCGGGGCAGGTCTACTGGTGCGCGGCCGATGTCGGCTGGGTGACCGGCCACAGCTATGTCGTCTATGGCCCGCTCGCCAATGGCGCGACCACGCTGATGTTCGAGGGCGTGCCCAACTGGCCCGACCACGGCCGCTTCTGGCAGGTGGTGGACAAGCACAAGGTGGAGATCTTCTACACGGCGCCGACGGCCATCCGCGCGCTGATGCGCGAGGGCGACGCGTGGGTGACGCGCCACTCGCGTGCCTCGCTGAGGCTGCTTGGCACGGTCGGCGAGCCGATCAACCCGGAAGCGTGGGACTGGTATCACCGCGTGGTCGGCGAGCGGCGCTGCCCGATCGTCGACACCTGGTGGCAGACCGAGACGGGCGGCGCCATGATCGCCCCGCTGCCGGGCGCGACGGCGCTGAAGCCGGGATCGGCCACCCGGCCGCTGTTCGGGGTGGAGCCGCTGATCGTCGATTCCGAGGGGCGGCCGCTGGAGGGTGCCTGCGAGGGCAATCTCTGCCTCGCGCGCTCGTGGCCGGGGCAGATGCGGACCGTCTGGGGCGATCACCGGCGCTTCTTCGAGACCTATTTCACCACCTATCGCGGCCTCTATTTCACCGGCGACGGCTGCCGGCGCGACGCAGACGGCTATTACTGGATCACCGGCCGGGTGGATGACGTGATCAACGTCTCCGGCCATCGGCTCGGCACTGCCGAGATCGAGAGTGCGCTCGTTGCCCACCCGAAGGTCGCAGAAGCCGCTGTTGTCGGCATGCCGCACGACCTCAAGGGCCAGGGCATCCACGCCTATGTGACGCTGAACGCCAACGAGGTGCCCGACGAGGCGCTTCGCCGCGACCTGATCGCCTGGGTGCGCCGCGAGATCGGCCCGATCGCCACGCCCGACGTGATCCAGTTCGCGCCCGGCCTGCCCAAGACCCGCTCAGGCAAGATCATGCGGCGGATTCTCAGGAAGATCGCCGAGAATGAACTCGGCAGTCTTGGCGACACGTCGACCCTTGCCGACCCCGCAGTTGTCGACCAGCTCATCGCAGGCCGGACGGAGGCCGGAAACCCGGCGGCCTGAGGCGTGGTCGGGCGCTCAGGCGGCGAGCGCCACCTCGGTTGCCTCGAGGATCGCCCGCTTGGCATCGAGTTCGAGCGCCTCGTGGGCGCCTCCAATCACGCGCGACGGGATGCCGCGTGAAACGAGCGCGTCGTGAAGGCTGCGCTCGGGGAGCTGTCCGGCGCAGATGATGACAGTGTCGACGGCAAACAGCGTTGGCTCGCCGTTGACCAGGGTGTGCAGCCCCTCGTCGTCGATGCGGAGATAGGTGACTCCGCCCAGCATCCGCACCCCCCGCCGGGTGAGGGTGAGCCGATGGGTCCACCCGGTCGTCTTGCCGAGCGACCGGCCTGGCGCACCGTCCTTGCGCTGGAGGATCACGACCTCGCGTGCCGCCTTCGCCACCTGCGGCACCAGACCGGTCACGCCGCCGCGCGGATGGTTGGCGAAGTCAAGACCCCACTCCTTCTGGAAGGTGGCGATATCGAGCGCCGCCGAAGGGCCGGCATGTGTGATGAGCTCGGCCACATCGAAGCCGATCCCGCCTGCACCCATGATGGCCACCCTTTCACCCACCGGCTTTCGGCCGAGGATGGCGTCGATGTAGCCGATCGCCTTGTGGTGATCGATCCCCGGAATGTCGGGCACGCGCGGCGTGATCCCGGTTGCCACCACCACCTCCTCATGGCCGGCTGCTGCCAGCATGTCGGCGGTGGCGCGCGTGTTGAGGCGAAGGTCAACGCCGAGAAGCTCGATCCGGCGGCGGAAGTAGCGAAGTGTCTCGGCGAACTCCTCCTTGCCGGGGATGCGCTTGGCAAGGTTGAACTGGCCGCCGATCTCGGAGCCGGCCTCGTAGAGCGTCACCTTGTGGCCGCGCGCGGCAAGCTCGGTCGCGCAGGCAAGACCAGCCGGACCCGCGCCCACGACTGCAATGTTGCGCGGCTGTTCGGCCGGCCGGGGCACGAGGATCGTCTCGTGGCAGGCGCGGGGGTTGACGAGGCAGCTCGTCAGCTTGCCGGCAAAAGTGTGGTCGAGACAGGCCTGGTTGCAGGCGATACAGGTGTTGATCTCGTCTTCGCGGCCGTCGCGCGCCTTGATGACCAGATCGGGGTCGGCAAGCATCGGCCGCGCCATCGAAATGAGGTCGGCGTGGCCGGCAGCGAGCACGGCCTCTGCCACATCGGGCATGTTGATCCGGTTGGAGGTGATCATGGGAACCCCGACATGTCGGCGGATCCGGCCCGTCACTTCGGCGAAGGCCGCGCGCGGCACCATCGTCGCGATGGTGGGCACCTGCGCCTCGTGCCAGGTGAAATGGGTGCTGATGATGTTGGCGCCTGCCTTCTCGACTTCCTGCGCAAGCGTCACCACCTCCTCGCCCGACATGCCGCCTTCCAGCATGTCCATCGCCGGGATCCGGAAGATGAGGAGGAACCGGTCGCCGACGGCCGCGCGCACCCGCCGGACCACCTCGAGCGGGAAGCGCATCCGGTTCTCGAAGCTCCCGCCCCAGCGGTCGGTGCGGAGATTGGTCTTCTCGACCAGGAAGGTGGAGAGAAGATAGCCTGCCGAGCCGATGATCTCGACCCCGTCATAGCCGGCAAGCTTGGCCATCGCCGCGCAATTGGCGAAGTCGGCGAGCTGCTTCTCGATCCCGGCCTCGTCCAGCTCATTGGGGACGAACCGGGCAATCCGCGATCTGACCGGCGATGGGGCAACGCACTCCGGCGTTCCGGCAAGCGGCCCGGCGTGAAGGATCTGAAGGCAGATCTTCACGTCCGGGTCGGCAGCGTGAACCGCTTCGGTCACGATCCGGTGCTGGGCGGCTTCCTCTGGAGTCGAGAGTTTGGCGCCACCGCCAGTCGCTTCCGCGTTGGGGCCGATCCCGCCAGTGATGATCATGCCGACACCGCCCCGGGCCCGCTCGGCGAAATAGGCTGCCATGCGCGGGAAACCGCCCTCGACATCCTCAAGGCCGGTATGCATCGAGCCCATGAGGATCCGGTTCTTCAGGCGCATGAAACCGAGGTCGAGCGGCGTGAAGATGCGGGGGTAGCGGGGGTGCGTCATGGCCCGCGCGGTGGCAGCGCGCTGCGCTTGTGTCACCCTCCCCTTTTCCGGCGGCTGCGGCGCGAGGCCGCGCCCTGGCACGCGGTCACCTGACGCCCGGTCAGATGTGAAGCGCCGTCCCCCTTACCGCGATCGCCGCCTCCTTCATCGCCTCGCTATGGGTCGGGTGGGCGTGGCAGGTGAGTGCAATGTCCTCCGACGACGCGCCGAACTCCATCGCCTGCGCCGCCTGGGCGATCATCGTCCCCGCCATGCTGCCAAGGATGTGGACCCCGAGCACCCGGTCGGTCTGCGCATCGGCAATGATCTTGACGAAGCCTGCGGTGTCGCGGTTGGTCTTGGCGCGGCTGTTGGCCAGGAACGGGAACTGGCCGACCCGCACATGATGGCCCTTCGCCTTTGCCTCCGCCTCGGTCAGGCCGACGCTCGCCGCCTCGGGCATGGTGTAGACAACCGCAGGAATCACATCCGGGTTCACATGGCCGACACGTCCGGCGATCCACTCGGCGACCGCATGGCCTTCATCCATCGCCTTGTGGGCGAGCATCGGACCGGGAATGACATCACCGATTGCGCGGATGTGAGGCACATTGGTTCGGAACTGGTGGTCGACCTCGATCTGGCCGCGGGCATTCACGGCAACTCCGGCTTTCTCGAGCGCAAGACCATCGGTGTTGGGCCTCCGCCCCACGGCAAGCAGCACGCGGTCGGCCATCATCGTCTCGGCTGCTCCGCCTTCGGCCGGCTCGACCGTCACCTCCGCGCGGGCACCGTCGCGCGCGATCGCAGTCACTTTCATTCCTGTCTTCAGAACGAGCCCCTGCTTCGCGAGAATCTTGGTGAATTCCGTAATGATGTCCGCGTCCATCGCGGGCACGATGGTCGGCATATATTCAATCACGGTCACGTCCGCGCCGAGCCGCTTCCACACCGACCCCATCTCGAGGCCGATGTAGCCGCCGCCGACAACGATGAGATGACCCGGCACCTCCGGAAAGTCGAGCGCTTCGGTCGAGGTCACAATCACCTCGCCATCCGGCGCAAGCCCGGGCGGGAAGGCCGGCTCGGAGCCGGTGGCGATCACGATATGGTCAGCCGTGACAATCTCATCGCCCACGCGCACCTCGCCGGGCCCCTCGAAGGCCGCAGCGCCCTTGAGCCAGGTCACCTTGTTCTTGCGGAACAGGAAGGCGATGCCCTGGGTGAGCTCGGTCACCGCCTTTGCCTTTTCCTTCAGCATCGCCGCAAGATCGAGTTCCAGCCCCTTGATCCCGATGCCGAACTTGGAGAGCGTGCCACTCGCGGCCTCGGCGTAGAGTTCTGAGGCGTGAAGGAGCGCCTTCGACGGAATGCAGCCGACATTGAGGCAGGTGCCACCCAGCGCGTCCCGCTTCTCGACGCAGGCCACCCTGAGGCCAAGCTGGGCCGCGCGAATGGCCGCCACATAGCCGCCCGGGCCGCCGCCGATGACCAGCACATCAAAGCTTGCCATGGATCGCGCTCCTAAAGGTCGACGAGGAGCCGGGTCGGATCCTCGAGGGCTTCCTTGACCCGCACCAAGAAGGTGACCGCCTCGCGCCCGTCGATCAGCCGGTGATCATAGCTCAGCGCGAGGTACATCATGGGCCGGATCAGGATCTCACCACCGCGTGCCACCGGACGGTCCTCGATGCGGTGCATGCCAAGCACGCCCGACTGGGGCGGGTTGAGGATCGGGGTCGACAGCAGCGAGCCGAACACGCCGCCGTTGGAAATGGTGAAGGTGCCCCCCTGAAGCTCCTCGAGCTTCAGCGTGCCGTCGCGGGCGCGGGCGCCGAAATCGGCCACCGCCTTCTCGATTGCAGCAAAACCGAGCCGATCTGCATCGCGCAGCACTGGCACGACAAGGCCATTGGGGCCCGAAACGGCAACACCAACATCCATGTAGTCGTGAAAGACAATCTCGTCGCCGTCGATCCGGGCGTTGACGCTCGGCACGTCCCGCGCAGCGAGCACGCAGGCCTTCACGAAGAAGGACATGAAACCGAGCCGGACACCGTGCTTCTTCTCGAACAGGTCGCGGTAGCGGGCGCGGGCCTCCATCACCGCCGTCATGTCGACGTCGTTGAAGGTGGTGAGCATTGCCGCCGTGTTCTGGGCTTCCTTGAGGCGCTTCGCGATCGTCTGTCGCAGGCGCGACATGCGCACCCGCTCCTCGACCCGGGTGCCAGCGGCCGACGGAGGAAGAGGCGCCGGCGCCGGCGCATCCGGCCCAGCCGCAGCACCAGGACGCAGCCTGGCCGTGCCGGCCTCAATGGCGGCAAGCACGTCGGCCTTGGTCAGCCGTCCGTCCTTCCCCGAGGCCGGGATCGAGACCGGGTCGAGCGCATATTGGGCGATGAGCCGCTCGGCGGCGGGTGCGGCCGCAGGTTGGGGTTCAGGCGCGGGCGCGGGCGTCACCGCGTCTGCTGGAACCTGTTCAATGGCATTCGCGGCGCTCGCCGGCTCGGGTGTGACGGACCGAGGCGCAGCCGCCGTGGCATCGGTCTCGATCCGGGCGACCAGCGCGCCCACCTCCACCGTGTCGCCCACCTTGGCGAGCTGCTCGGTGAGCACGCCGGCGACGGGCGCCGGCACCTCGACTGCCACCTTGTCGGTCTCGAGGCTGACGATCGGCTCGTCGGCGGCAACCGCCTCGCCCACCTGTTTCAGCCACTGACCGACACTGGCCTCTGTCACGCTCTCGCCGAGCGCCGGAATGCGGACTTCGGTTGCCATCGCCTATTCCCCCTCAGGCCGCCTTCGCCTTGCCCGCCCCGCGCAGCGTGGAGCGGATCGCCGAGCGGACCTCGGCGCGCGAGTGGCCGAGCGCCTCGGCAACAAGCTTGGCCTGTTCGGCGACGTGGCGACGGGCGAGGCCTGTTGCCGTGGCGGCAGCTGCGGCCCGGCCGGCATAAAGCGGCCGACGACCGAGCGCTGCCTCGATCAGCGGCTCGACAAAGCTCCAGGCGCCGGCGTTCTGCGGCTCTTCCTGGGCCCAGACCACCGTCTCGAGCTTCGGAAAGCGGGCAGCATATTCGGCCACGATATCGCCGGGGAAAGGATAGAGCTGTTCGATACGCAGGATGTAAAGGTCGTGCCGCCCCTCGGCATCGCGGGCATCGGCAAGGTCGTAATAGACTTTCCCCGAGCAGAGGATAAGGCGGCGCACCGAACCTGGGTCGACAGTGGAAAGATCATCCAGCACCCGGTGGAAGCTGGTGCCCTCCCCAAGCTCGTCGAGTGTGGAGACTGCCCGCTTGTGCCGCAAGAGCGACTTGGGGGTCATGATGACCAGTGGCTTCCTGAAGTCACGCAGCATCTGCCGGCGCAGGATGTGGAAATAGTTGGCAGGCGTGGTGCAGTTGGCGACCTGGATATTGTCCTCCGCGCAGAGCTGGAGGAAGCGTTCGAGCCGCGCCGAGCTGTGCTCCGGCCCCTGCCCCTCGAACCCGTGCGGCAACAGCAGCACCAGGCCATTGGCGCGCAGCCACTTGGCTTCGCCCGAAGCGATGAACTGGTCGATCAACACCTGCGCCCCATTGGCAAAATCGCCGAACTGGGCCTCCCACATGACGAGACAGCGCGGATCGGCAAGCGCATAGCCATATTCGAAGCCGAGCACGCCGAACTCGGAAAGCGGGCTGTCGAGGATGTCGCAGAAGGTGCCGAACTGCTTCAGTGGCACATGCTTGGCACCCGTCTTCTGATCGACCCAGACGGCGTGGCGCTGGCTGAAGGTCCCCCGGCCGGAATCCTGTCCCGAAAGCCGCACGCGGTGCACCGGCGGCACTGCAAGCAGGCTTGCGAAGGCGAGCTCTTCGGCCGTCGCCCAGTCGAGCCCCTCCCCGCTTTCGATGGCCTGGTCGCGCGCCTTCACCACGCGCGCAAGGGTCGGATGGATGTTGAACCCCTCTGGCACTGTGTGGAGCCTACGGGCGAGCTCGCGCAGGGTGTCAACGGCGACGCCGGTTTCTGCGCCGCGGCGGGCCGTCACCGGATCGTCGGGCTGGTGGATCCCGGCCCAGCGACCGCCGAACCATTCCGCCTTGCCGGGCACGAAATCGCGCGCAGCCTCGAACTCCCGCTCGAGATGGGCGACAAAGCGATCGCTCATCGCCCGCACCTCGTCTGGCGTCACCAGCCCCTCGGCAACCAGCCGTTCGCCATAGAGCTCGGCGACCGGGCGGTGCGTGCGGATCCGTGCATACATCAGCGGCTGGGTGAAAGCAGGCTCGTCGGCCTCATTGTGGCCGAACCGGCGATAGCACCACATGTCGATGACGACATCGCGGTTGAACCGCTGACGGAACTCGGTTGCGACCTTGGTTGCAAAGGTGACGGCCTCGGGGTCGTCGCCGTTCACGTGGAAGATGGGCGCTTGGACAAGCTTGGCGACATCCGACGGGTAGGGCGAGGAGCGGGCGAACGCCGGCGAGGTGGTGAAGCCGACCTGGTTGTTGATGATGAAGTGGATCGCGCCCCCCGACGAGTAGCCGGGAACGCCCGAAAAGGAGAGGCATTCGGCGACGATGCCCTGGCCGGCAAAGGCTGCGTCGCCATGAAGCAGCACCGGAAGAACCGAATCCAGCACCCGGTCGTCGCGGTCGGTCCCGGCAGCACTGGCCCCGAGATCCTGCACGGCCCGCGCCTTGCCGAGCACCACGGGGTTCACGGCCTCGAGGTGCGACGGGTTGGGGGTCAGCGAAAGATGGACCCGGTTGCCGTCGAAGCTGCGGTCGGTGGAGGTGCCAAGGTGATACTTCACGTCGCCCGAGCCGCCGACATCTTCCTCATGCGCCGACCCGCCGGAGAACTCGTGAAAGATGGTCTGGAATGGCTTGGCCATCACGTTGGCAAGGACGTTGAGCCGGCCGCGGTGCGGCATGCCGATGATGATCTCGGTCACGCCATGGGCGCCACCGACCTTGATGATGGATTCCAGCGCAGGAATCGCAGCCTCGGCGCCCTCCAGCCCGAACCGCTTGGTGCCGACATACTTGCGGGCGAGAAACTTCTCGAACTGCTCCGCCTCGATCAGCTTGTTGAGGATCGCGAGCTTGCCCCGGGGCGTGAAATGGATCTCCTTGTCGCGGCCCTCGAACTTCTCCTGCAGGAAGCGCCGTTCCTCGACATCGTTGATGTGCATGTATTCGAGGCCGACATTGCCGCAGTAGTTGCGGCGCAGAAGCTCGACCAGCTCGGCCACCGTGATGGTCTCGATCCCGCCGAACATGCCGCCGAGATAGACCGTCTTCGCAGGGTCGGTGAGGCCATGAAACTCGGGTGTCAGGTCTGCAGGCAGCTGGCGTGTCTCGAGCCCAAGTGGGTCGAGATTGGCCGCGAGATGGCCGCGGACCCGGTAGGTGCGGATCAGCATGACCGCGCGGATCGAGTCTGCGGCGGCTTCGTGCGCGGAGGGCGCCGGAGCCGCCGGCACTGCACGGGCAACTGCAGCCGCAGCCCTGGCGCCATCGATTTGTGGCACCAGCCCGGCATCGAGCGCAAGCGTCACATCATCGGTCGGAACCGGTGGCCAATCCGCCCGGGCCCAGCTCGGGCGCGGCGGGGAATCAATCATCTCGGTCTCAAGCATGGGGGAAAGCCTTGACAGCGTGGCCCCGAACCTAGCCCCTCGCAGGGCCCGGCTCAACCACGCGCGCGGGCCAATTGCTCCATCATGGCAGTCATGCGGCGAGAAGCGCCTTCAGTGTCCGGCCAAGTTCGGAGGGGCTTGGCGAAACCGTGATCCCGGCAGCCTCCATGGCTGCGATCTTGTCCTCGGCCTTGCCCTGCCCACCCGAGACGATCGCGCCGGCGTGGCCCATCCGGCGGCCCGGAGGTGCCGTTGTGCCAGCGATGAAGCCCACCATCGGCTTGGCGCGGCCGCGCCGCGCCTCATCGGCGATGAAGGCGGCAGCCTCCTCCTCCGCGCTGCCCCCGATCTCGCCGATCATGATGATCGCATGGGTCTCGGGGTCGGCGAGGAACAGCTCGAGCACGTCGATGAAGTTGGTGCCGTTGACCGGGTCGCCGCCGATCCCGACTGCCGTTGTCTGGCCAAGCCCGACCGCGCTCGTCTGGAAGACTGCCTCGTATGTGAGCGTGCCCGAGCGCGAGACGATCCCGACCGAACCCTTGCGAAAGATCGAGCCCGGCATGATTCCGATCTTGCATTCGTCTGGCGTGAGCACCCCCGGGCAGTTGGGGCCGATCAGCCGGGACTTCGAACCCTGGAGCGCGCGCTTGACGGGCACCATGTCGAGCACCGGAATCCCCTCGGTGATGCAGACAATGAGCGGGATCTCTGCCGCGATTGCTTCGAGGATTGCATCTGCCGCGCCCATTGGCGGCACATAGACCGCGCTGGCGTCGGCGCCGGTCGCAGCGCGGGCTTCAGCGACCGTCTCGAACACCGGGAGCCCCAGGTGCGTGGTGCCGCCCTTGCCTGGCGCAACGCCACCCACAAGCTGCGTGCCATAGGCAAGCGCCTGCTCGGAATGAAAGGTGCCCTGCCTGCCGGTAAAGCCCTGCGTGATGACCCGCGTGGCGCGATTGACGAGAATGGACATGGCTCAGGCCCCCTTGACCGCAGCGACAACCTTCTTCGCGGCATCCCCGAGATCATCGGCCGAGACGATATCGAGCCCCGAGGTCGCGAGGATCTCCTTGCCCAGGTCCACGTTCGTGCCCTCGAGGCGGACGACCAGCGGGACCTTGAGATCGACGTCCCGTGCGGCCGCGATGATCCCTTCAGCGATGATGTCGCAACGCATGATCCCGCCGAAGATGTTCACGAGAATGCCCTCGACTGCGGGATCGGCGAGGATCAGCTTGAAGGCTTCTGTCACCTTCTCCTTGCTGGCACCACCGCCGACATCGAGGAAGTTGGCCGGCTCACCGCCGGAAAGCTTGATGATGTCCATGGTTGCCATCGCGAGCCCGGCGCCATTGACGAGGCATCCGATGTTGCCATCGAGCTTGATGAAGGCGAGATCGTGCTTCGAGGCCTCGATTTCGGCCGGCTCCTCCTCGCCGAGGTCGCGCAGCGCCACGATCTCGGGGTGACGCGGCAGCGCGTTCGAATCGAAGTTCATCTTGGCATCGAGCACGAGCAGCCGGTCGCCCGAGACGGCGAGCGGATTGATCTCGACCTGGCTCGCGTCGAGGTCCACGAACGCCTGATACAGTTTCGCGGAAACCTCGACTGCTTGCCTCGCCAGATCGCCGGACAGGCCGAGGGCAGACGCGACCCGCCGCCCATGATGGGGGCGCCACCCAGTCGCCGGATCAACCGTCAGCGTCACGATCTTCTCGGGCGTGTCGTGGGCGACGGCTTCGATGTCCATCCCGCCTTCGGTCGAGACCACCGCCGCGATCCGGCCCGACGCGCGATCGACCAGGAAGGCGAGGTAGAATTCGCGGTCGATATCGACCCCGTCGGTCACGTAGAGCCGCTGGACCTTGCGGCCGGCTGGCCCGGTCTGCACCGTCACCAGCGTGTTGCCGAGCATCTCGGCCGCATGGGCCCGCACTTCGTCCTGCGAACGGGCAAGCCTGACCCCGCCCTTCGCCTCGGGCGGCAACTCGACGAACTTCCCCTTGCCGCGCCCGCCGGCGTGGATCTGCGCCTTCACCACGTAAAGCGGCCCCGGAAGCGCATCGACTGCCGCTGCGGCCTCGTCGACAGTGAAGGCCGCAACGCCCTTCGGCACCGGAACCCCGAAGCGTGCAAGCAGCTCCTTCGCCTGATATTCATGGATGTTCATGCGATCTCCATCGGGTGCAGGCCAAGGCGCGCGAACAGCTGCTGGTCGCGGTCGAGGCCGGGGTTGCTTGCCGTGAGCAGCCGGTCGCCCATGAAAATGGAGTTCGCGCCTGCCAGAAAGCAGAGGGCCTGGGTCTCGTCGCTCATGCCCGTGCGCCCGGCCGACAGCCGCACCATCGCACGCGGCATGGTGATGCGGGCAACGGCGACCGTCCGGGCGAGCTCGATCCCGTCGATTGGCGGCACGTGCCCGTCGCGCAGGGCGTCGCCAAGCGGTGTGCCGGCAATCGGCACCAGCACGTTGATCGGCACGCTCTCGGGATGAGCCGGAAGGGTTGCAAGCGCAGTGAGAAGACCGATCCTGTCGTCCCGGCTCTCACCCATGCCGATGACGCCGCCGCAGCAGACGCGGATGCCGGCTGCGCGCACATGGGCGAGCGTTGCCAGACGGTCCGCGTAGGTCCTGGTGGAGACAACGCTGCCGTAATGTTCGGGCGATGTGTCGAGATTGTGATTGTAATAGTCCAGCCCAGCGTCCGCCAGCGCGGCCGCCTGGTGTGCGCTCAGCATGCCGAGGGTCATGCAGGTCTCGAGACCGAGGGCGCGGACGCCGCGCACCATGGTGGTCAGGCGGGCGAGATCCCGGTCCTTCGGGCTGCGCCAGGCCGCACCCATGCAGAACCGGCTTGCCCCTGCCTCGCGCGCCTGCCGGGCCTCTGCAATTACTGCATCCGGGTCCATCAGCTTGCCCGCCGGAACGCCGGTCGCAAACGCCGACGACTGGGCGCAGTAGCCACAGTTCTCCGGGCAGCCGCCCGTCTTGATCGACAGCAGCTGCGACAGCTGCACGGCATTGGGGTCGAAGCTGGCACGATGCACGCGCTGCGCCTCGAACAGCAGGTCGGCGAACGGCAGGGCAAAAAGCCCCGCCACCTCGTCGCGCGTCCAGTCCGTGCGCGGGTGGAGGCTGGCTTCGGTCACGTCGCGCGCTCAGGCAAGTGCGGGTTCAAGGGCGCGGCAGGCGGCCACCAGCTCGCGCACGGCGTCAACCGACACCTTGAAGTTGGCGCGTGCCTCGTCGTCGAGCGGGATCTCGACCACGCGCTCGACCCCTGCAGCGCCAATCACCACAGGGACGCCGACATAGAGATCGTCCACGCCATACTGGCCGCTGAGATGCGCAGCGCACGGCAGCAGGCGCTTCTGGTCCTTCAGGTAACTCTCGGCCATCAGAACCGCGGACGCCGCCGGGGCATAATAGGCCGAGCCGGTTTTCAGCAGGCCCACAATCTCGCCGCCGCCGCCGCGGGTGCGCTGGACAATCGCGTCGATCCGCTCCTGTGTCGACCAGCCCATGCGGATGAGATCGGGCACCGGAATACCAGCGACCGTCGAGTATTTGACCACCGGCACCATGGTGTCGCCATGGCCACCAAGCACGAAGGCGGTCACATCCTTCACGCTCACTCCGAATTCCTCGGCAAGGAAGTGCCGGAACCGCGCCGAATCGAGCACGCCGGCCATGCCGACAACCTTGGCGTGGGCAAAGCCGGTGAACTCGCGCAGCGCCCAGACCATCGCGTCGAGCGGGTTCGTCACGCAGATGACGAAGGCTTCGGGCGCATGAGCGCGCAGTCCCTCGCCCACGGCCTTCATCACCTTCAGGTTGATGCCGAGAAGGTCGTCGCGGCTCATGCCGGGCTTGCGCGGCACGCCGGCCGTCACGATCGCAACATCGGCCCCGGCAATCCCGGCATAGTCGTTCACGCCGGCGAGCTTCACATCGAACCCGTCAACGGGTGCGGACTGGGCGAGGTCGAGCGCCTTGCCCTGGGGCAGACCCTCGGCGATGTCGAACAGGATGGGATCGCCCAGTTCCTTGAGACCAACAAGGTGGGCGAGGGTGCCGCCGATCATGCCGGAGCCGATCAGCGCGATCTTCGGGCGTGCCATGAAGTCCCCTTCAGCGTCTGCGTTGGCCGGCGCCTAGCCCCTCATGCGGGCTCGGGCAACGGGTCGGCGAAGGTCCCTGGGCGGGAGAGGAACAGGGGCACAAACGCCGCTGCCAGGAACATGAGGGCCAGAAGCTGGAAGGCATCGGCATAGGCCATGGTGAGCGCCTGGCGGCGCACCTCGCGCGCCAGCGCGCGCAGGGCGAAATTCTCCGGATCGGCAAGGCCGTGGGTCATCGCGTAGCCCGCCATCTGCTCGAGCCGGTCGGCGATCTCGGTGCGGCCGATGTTGGTCGCGGATTCGGCCAGCCAGGCCTGGTGGTCATTGAACCGGGCCGCCGTGACCGAGTTGATGAGCGCGATCCCGACCGCCCCGCCCACATTGCGGAACAGCGTGAAGAACCCGGTCGAGTCCTTGATCTGATGCTGCGGAAGCGTTGCGAAGGCCATGACCGATATGGGGAGGATGCACAGCATGATCCCCATGCCGCGCAGGACCTGCGGCCAGAACAGTTCGGTGAAGCGCCACTCGACCGTCACGAAACTGGTGAGCCAGGTCGAGCCCGCCAGCAGCAGGAAGCCGCTGGAAGCGACAAGTCGGGCATCGTAGCGGTTGGCGAGCACCGCAGACACCGGCGCGGTGAGCGCCATGGCAAGGCCCGAGACCCAGACGGTCGCGCCGATCTGCCCGGAATTCATGCCGGCAATCCGGCCAAGGAACATGGGGTAGAGATAGACGAGCCCATAGAGCCCAATCCCGAAGATTGCGCCAAGCGTCACGCCGGCAGTGAAGTTGAGGTTGGTGAACGCCTCGACCCGGATGATGGGCTCTGCGGCGGTCTTCACCCGGTGCCAGAGCAGGAGTGCAGCTGCAATCACCACGCCCGTCATGGCACGGATCCAGAAGTCGTCGAACCACTGCGCCCGAGTCCCTTCCTCGAGCACATAGACGAGGCCGCCGCACACGAGACTGAGGGCGAGAAGGCCGGGCATGTCGATCCGCCGCAGGAGGGCAAAGGCCGGCTGGTCCACCCTGACAAGGAGGGCGACGGCCAGCGTGATGATGATTCCGGGCACGATGTTGACGAGGAACAGCCACTCCCAGGAAAGCATGCTGGTGATCCAGCCGCCGAGAACCGGGCCGACGGTCGGGGCCAGCGTCACGATGAACGAGGTCATCGCCGTGACCGCCGCCTGCCGCGACCGGCCGAAGAACATGAAGGAGGCAGCGTAGACGGTCGGGATCATGGCGCCTCCGAGGAACCCCTGGAAGGTTCGGGCGACAACCATGCCCTCGATCGTGGTCGCAAGCGCGCACCCGAGGCTCGCCAGCGTGAAGCCCGCGCAGGAGATGACGAACAGCCAGCGGATCGAAAGCGCCCTCGCCAGGAAGCCGGAGAGAGGGATCATGATGACCTCGGCGACGAGATAGCTGGTCTGCACCCAGGCGATCTCGTCGGCGCTCGCCGAAAGTCCGGCCTGAATCTCGCCAAGCGAGGCCGCGACAATCTGGATGTCGAGAATGGCCATGAACATGCCGAGCGCCATCAGGAGGAAGGCGAGCAACAGCCTCGGCTCGGGCAGGCCGTCGTCGCGGGGCATCATGCTTCGCCCGTCTTGCGCATGTCGACCCGGACCCGCGCCGATAGCCCGGGCACGAGGCGCACGCCCCCAGGGAGCGGCCGGTCGATCCGGATCTTCACCGGCACCCGCTGGACCACGCGGGTGAAATTGCCTGTCGCATTCTCCGGTGGAATGACCGAGAAGCGTGAGCCGGTGGCAGGCGCGAAGGATTCGATGCGCCCGGCAAGCCGCGTATCGGGCCAGCCATCCAGCCGGACTTCGACCGGCTGTCCGACCCGCATCCCCGCAACCTGCGTTTCCTTGAAATTGGCGACAAGATAGGCAGCCTCGACGGGCACGACCACCATCAGCTGCTGGCCGGTGCGGGCATATTGGCCGACCCTTGCCGTCCGGTTGCCGACGATGCCGTCGGTCGGCGCGCGAATGACCGTGTTGGCAAGATCGACCCGTGCCGACTCCAGCGCCGCGCGCGCTGCCGAGACAGCTGCGGCCTCGCCACCTGCCGTGTCGGTTGCGGCGAGGCGGCTGGCCCGCACTGCCGCCAGCGCGGCCCGCCGTTCAGCGACCCGCGCCTCGGCCGCCCCCAGCTCGGCGCGCCGGGCATCGACCAGAGCCCGCGTCGCGAAACCCCGCGTCATCAACTCCTCGGCGCGCGCCATGTCGGCGCGAGCCCGCACCGCCTCGGCCTCGGCCGCCCGGAGTTCAGCCTCGCTCTCGGCGATGCCGGACCGCACCGCCGCCACATTGGCCCGCGCCGCGCCCGAAAGGCGCTCCATGCGCTCCAGTTCGGCCTCGGCCCTTGCAACCGCGGCGCGCCAGTCCGAATCCGCGATCCGGACCAGCACATCACCCTTTCTGACCGCTTGGTTGTCCTCGACAGCCACTTCAGCAACATAGCCCGCCACGCGCGGGGCGATGACGGCGATGTCGGCTTCGACATAGGCATTGTCGGTTGTGCGGATGTGACGCCCCTCGAGCCACCACCAGGCCCCGGCGGCGGCGGCAACGAGCAAGACAAGGCCGACAACCACCGGAAAGAGCGTGCGTTGCATGGCGTTCGCGCCTGCCCCTCGGTGCCCTGCCCCGCAACCCCCGGAAAGTCAGGAGCCTCAGGCCATGGCGCGGATGCCGTGCCCTTCGGCAAGGTAGGCTGCCGACTGCATTTCGTGGAGCCGGGAGACGGTGCGGGCGAATTCGAAACTGCCGTCGCCCGCCGTGTAGAGGCCCTCGGGAGGCGCATCGGCCCCCATCACGAGCTTGACCCGCCAGTCGTAGAGCGCATCGACAAAGGCGATGAAGCGCGCAGCAGCGTTGCGCTGCTCCGGCCCCATGACCGGCACGCCGACCAGGAAAACGGTGTGATAGGCCTGCGCGATGGCAAGATAGTCTTCGCTGCCGTGCGGACCCCCGATCAGCTTCCTGAACGAGAAGACCGCCACGCCCTTGAGCGACTTCGGAACATGGAGCGTGCGCCCCGACGGCAAGTCGAGCGTGGCCGAGGGCACATGGGCCCGGTCTTCCACCGGAAAGTCGGTCAGCCGGAAGAAGAGCCCGGACATGGCCGCGGTCGTCTCTGGTCCGTTCGGCACATGATAGACCGGAAGCCCGCCCATCCGCTCGAGACGATAGTCCACCGGGCCATCAAGCCGGAGCACGTCGAGCCGGGTTTCGAGAAGCGCAATGAAGGGGAGGAACAGTTCGCGGTTCAGCCCGTCACGGTAGAGGTCGGACGGGGCGCGGTTCGAGGTGGTCACCACCGTCACCCCGGCAGCGAGCAACCCCTCGAACAGGCGCGACAGGATCATCGCGTCTGCGACGTTTGTCACCTGCATCTCGTCGAGGCAGAGCAGGCGGGCCTCGGCGGCCATCGCCCGGGCAACCGGCGGGATCGGGTCTCCGGGATCGGTGGCCCGCTGGCGCGCGATGCGCGCATGGATCTCGAGCATGAAGGCATGGAAATGGGTCCGGCGCTTGGCCACGTCTCCGACATGGCGAAAAAAAAGGTCCATCAGCATGGACTTGCCGCGCCCGACTCCTCCCCAGACATAGGCGCCCCGCGCCTCGACTGGCCGCGCGCCGAACAGCCGGGCGATGCGCCCGGGCGGCTGTGCAACGAGCTTCCGGGCAAGCGCGTCGAGATGGCCAGCAACTGTCTCCTGGCCGGGATCGGCGCGAAGCTCGCCCGCCTCGCGCAAGGCCTTGTACGCGGCAAGAACGCCCGTCACCGTGGCGACCGCGGCACCTTCCGGAGGATCCCGTGCCACTGCGCCACCACATGCGCGCCCTCATCCTGGGTGAGGGTGCCCGCGACCCAGACGAGCTTGCCAGTCTCCTTGACGATGTGGCCGCGCCCCTCGAGAACCCTTCCGACATGGCCGGGCCCGAGAAAGTCGGTCGACGACTGGAGGGTGACGGCTGCCTGCGTGTCCAGCATGTGCCGGATGGTCGCGAACATGGCGACGTCGACGAAGGCCATCAGGAACCCGCCGTGGAGAAAGCCGAGACCGTTGGCGTGCCGCCGCGCAGTCTCGATCGCCGAAATGACACCGCCATCCACCTCGCGGTAATAGACATCACCCAGATGATCGACGAAGCGCCCCTCGGGCCGGGAGTGCCAGCATTTCCAGCCTGCCCAAGGGCCATTTTCCACCAGTTTCGCCGGCATGGGGCGCGGCTAGACGGGCGCGCGTTGCGGCGCAAGGCTGCAACCGGCGTCCGACCGCCCAGGCGAGCTGCTCAGGCGCGCTCGAGCATCATCTTCTTGATCTCGGCGATTGCCTTGGCCGGGTTGAGACCCTTTGGGCACACCGTCGCGCAGTTCATGATGGTGTGGCAGCGGTAGAGACGGAACGGGTCTTCGAGCGCGTCGAGCCGCTCGCCGGTCGCCTCGTCGCGGCTGTCGGCAAGCCAGCGATAGGCCTGAAGCAGGATGGCAGGCCCGAGGAACCGGTCACCATTCCACCAGTAGGACGGGCAGGAGGTCGAGCAGCAGGCGCACAGGATGCACTCGTAAAGACCATCCAGTTTCGCCCTGTCTTCAGGGGCCTGCAACCGCTCCTTCATGTTCGGTGCCGGCGTTGAGGTCTGGAGCCACGGCTTGATGCTGGCATATTGCGCGTAGAAGTGCGTCATGTCGGGCACGAGGTCCTTGACCACTTCCATGTGCGGCAGCGGGGTAATGGTGACCTCGCCCCTGATGTCCTCGATGGCCATGGTGCAGGCGAGCGTGTTCGAACCATCGATGTTCATTGCGCACGAGCCGCAAATCCCCTCCCGGCACGAGCGGCGGAAGGTCAGCGTCGGGTCCACCTCGCCCTTGATCTTGATGAGGGCATCGAGAACCATCGGCCCGCAATCGTCGAGATCGATCGTGTAGCGATCGAAGCGCGGATTCTGCCCGTCATCGGGCGACCAGCGATAGATCTTGAATGTCCGCGTCCGCTTCGCGCCCGCGGGCGCCGGGTAGGTCTTGCCGCTGCTGGAGATGCGGCTGTTCGCAGGAAGGGTGAGCTTTGCCATGGAACCCTCAGTAGACCCGTGCCTTGGGCTTGATGTAGGCGACCTCGTCGGTCAGCGTGCGGGTGTGCACCGGGCGGGTATCGAGCGTGACCCTGCCGTCGCGGAACCAGCCGATCGAATGGGTCATCCACTTCTCGTCGTCGCGGGTGGGAAAGTCTTCGCGCATGTGCGCCCCCCGGCTCTCGGTCCGGTTGCGCGCCGAGTGCATCGTCACCACCGCCTGGCCGATCATGTTGTCGAGTTCGAGCGCTTCGACGAGGTCGGTGTTGAAGACGAGGCTGCGATCGGAGATGCCGATATCTGCCATCTGCTGATAGACGGCGTCGATCTTGCGTACCCCCTCGTCGAGGATTTCCTGGGTACGGAACACGCCGCAGTTGGCCTGCATCGTTTTCTGCATCGCGAGCCTGAGCTGGGCGGTGGGCGCTTCCCCCTTCGAGTGGCGCAGCGCATCGAGCCGGCCGATGGCGTAATCCGCTGCATCCTTCGGGAGCGGTGGCAGGGCTGTCATCGGCTTGACCGTCGCGCCGATCCGGTGGCCGGCGGCGCGGCCGAAGACCACAAGGTCGATGAGCGAGTTGGAGCCAAGGCGGTTGGCACCGTGCACCGACACACAGGCAGCCTCACCCACTGCGAAGAGGCCAGGCACCACGGTATCCGGGTTGCCGTCCTTCAGTGTCACCACCTCACCCCAGTAGTTGGTCGGGATCCCGCCCATGTTGTAGTGGACCGTCGGTACCACCGGGATCGGCTGGCGGGTCACATCGACGCCAGCGAAGATCTTGGCCGTCTCGGAGATGCCAGGCAGACGCTCGGCCAGGATCTTCGGGTCGATATGGTCGAGATGGAGGAAGATATGGTCTCCCTCCTTGCCGACACCCCTGCCCTCGCGAATTTCCATCGCCATGGAGCGCGAGACCACGTCGCGCGAGGCGAGGTCCTTCGCCGAAGGTGCGTAGCGCTCCATGAACCGCTCGCCAGCGGAATTGGTCAGATAGCCCCCCTCCCCGCGCGCGCCCTCGGTGATGAGGACGCCAGCGCCGTAGATCCCGGTCGGGTGGAACTGGACGAACTCCATGTCCTGGAGCGGAAGCCCGGCGCGCAGCACCATGCCGCCGCCATCCCCGGTCGACGTGTGGGCCGATGTGGCGGAGAAATAGGCCCGGCCATAGCCGCCCGTCGCGAGCACAACGGCGTGGGCCCGGAACCGGTGGATCGACCCATCTTCCATGCACATCGCCACCACGCCGCGGCATTCGCCGCCGACCATGATGAGATCGATCGCGAAATATTCGATGAAGAAGTCGGCGTCGTGCTTCAGGCTCTGCTGGTAGAGTGCGTGCAGCATGGCATGGCCGGTGCGGTCGGCCGCAGCGCAGGTGCGCTGCGCTGCCGGCCCTTCGCCCATGTTCTGGGTCATGCCACCGAAGGCGCGCTGGTAGATGCGCCCATCGGGCGTGCGGCTGAACGGGACACCATAATGCTCGAGCTCGTAGACCGCGGCGGGAGCTTCGCGGCACAGATATTCGATCGCGTCCTGGTCTCCGAGCCAGTCGCTCCCCTTGACGGTGTCATACATGTGCCAGGTCCAGTGATCCGGCCCCATGTTGCCGAGCGCAGCGGCGATCCCGCCCTGCGCCGCCACCGTGTGCGACCGGGTTGGGAAGACCTTGGTGATGCAGGCTGTCTTCAGCCCCGACTCGGCGATCCCCATCGTCGCGCGGAGACCAGAGCCGCCCGCACCCACGACGATGGCGTCGTAGCTGTGATCGATGACCTTGTAGGCTTCAGCCATTCGTGACTCCAAGCGCGATCTTCAGGATCGCGAACAGTGAGATTGCGGCCACCGCGACCGCATAGACATCAAGCAGCAGCAGAAGCAGCCGCCGGCTGCTGGGCGCAGCAACATAATCCTCCACCATCACCTGCACCCCGAGCCGCATGTGCCAGACAGTTGACAGCACGAAGAGCAACATGGGGATGGCGTTGACGGGGGCTGCAAGCCACTGGAGCACCGTCGTCCGGCCGAGGTCGGGAAGGAAGATAAGGGACGCGACGAACCAGGCGCCCAGCAGAAGATTGCCGGCTGCCGTCAGCCGCTGGACCCACCAGTGATGGGCGCCGGCGTGGGCGCTGCCCAGCCCGCGCACGCGCTTGAGGCCCGAGGCCGAGCGGAACTGCGTCGCCATCAGCCCGCGAGCCCCCGGCCGAAGCCGGCAAGGAACCAGAGGCCAGCCGTCAACAGGAGAGCGCCGACGAAGACCGCGATTGCCGTGGCGCGTGCGGAGCCAAGGTCATAGCCCCAGCCCGAGTCTAGCAGGAGGTGGCGAAGCCCGGAAAGCAGATGCTGGAAGCCCATCCAGGTGAGACCAATCCACACCACCCAGCCCAGCGGAGACGCGGCGATATCGGCAAACCCGGCATAGGCCTCGTCCGAAGTGGCGGCTGCGATCAGCCACCAGGCCATCAGCGCGAGACCCGCGAACGCAAGCGCGTGCCCAGAGACCCGGTGGAAGATCGAGACCGCCATCGTGGGCTGCCACTTCCAGATGCTGAGATGGGGGGAAAGCGGACGTGTCATGTTCCCTCTTCTGCCTTCGAGCAACCCGGCTATGACGGCTACGGTGACCTAGCGCAAGGAAATGGCCGAAACAGCGGCCCAGTCGTCGCAGCTAGCTCCCATGCATCTGCAGGAGAAGGGTGCGCTCAAGGCCGGCATAGCGATGGATCAGCGCCTCGCGATAGGCCGCATCGGCCATCATCGCGAGAAAGTGCGCCCGCGACGGGTAGCGGACGACGAGGCACTTGTCCCAACTGTCGCCAGCCGGGTCGCCGATGAAGACCCGGTCGACCGGCCCGTCGAACAGAACCTCGGCATGGCTTGTCGCGCCAACCGTCACCGTGAAGGCGTGCTGGTATCGGGCATAGGCCTCCGTACCCGAGATCCCGGCATCGGCGTGACCCTTGGGATAGTTGGCATGACAGCGGAATTTCAGAAGGTTGAGCATCACGATCGGACCTTCGGGACCATGGTCCCTCAGCGCACGGACCTGGTCTGCGGTCGGGTCGATCGACGGGTCATGATTGGCGGGCGGGAAGCTCATGACTGCGCTTTCAGGCGGGCAAGCGTCGGGTAGCGGGGGTTGTCGACCGCGAGCCGCGCGACCGCGGCCTCGGTCAATGCGGCAAGGAGCGGGGGATCGGCGGGCGAAAGGCTGCCGTCGCGAAGGCCAGCGCAGACGGCCGCCGCGCCTCCGAAGGCGGCCAGCGCCTCGGCCTCCGCCCGGTCAGGATCTGCCTCGAGTTCGCGACTGACGATCCCGAGCACATTGCCCGCAACCCGGGCATGAAAGCCCAGCCGGGGCGGCAGCGCAGCTTCGGCCTCCTTCAGGAACAGGCGGACAGCCTCGAGAAGCTGGACTGCGCTCGGATGGCTCACAGCGTCCCCCTGGCAATCGCATGGACGAGGTCGGCTGCCACTTCCGAGACACGGCGGCCGATTGCCGCGCGCTCCACGCTCGGCACGCGCCCCGACACATGGTCGTCTGCGAGCTGAAGGCAGCTCATGCCCCATTTGAGATTGCCAAACACCTCCCACGTCCACAGCGAGCCCGAGTCGACCTTGCCACCGGCAGCGCGATACGACTCGACCAGCGCCTCGCGACCGGCAAAGCCGCCGACTGGCAAGGGCTGGCCGAACCGCCACGCCTGAACGCACAGCCAGCCCAGATCCTCTTCCGGGACCGAAAGGTGCGGGAGCTCCCAGTCGAGCACGGCGGCGAGCCCGGACGGGTTCACGAGAAAATTGCCGGCGCGGAAATCCCCATGGACGAGGCAACGCGGCGGGTCGGTCGGCATCCGCGCCCTGAGCCACGCGAAGGCAAGATCGAACGCCGGGACATCAAGGCCGATGCGACGGTAGGTGGCAAACATCGTCTCGAGAAGCTCGGCGCCGCTGCCTCCGCCGAGCGGGAGGTCGGCCCAGTGCGCAAGCGGCGCGGCATGCAGCTTCGCCAGCGCCGCGCCGCAGTCGGCCGCAAGCGCCGAGCGCGCCGCAGCATAGGCCGGATCGCGCAGCCATTTCGGCGCAAGCGCTTCGCCCTCGACGAAGCCGGTGACGACGGAGTCGCCGAGCCTGGCTTCAGGATCCGGCACTGCCAGCACTGGCGGAACCGGCACGCCAAGCGCGCCGGCGCGGCGCATCACCTCGGCCTGGACCCGGCGCGACAGCCCGAGCGCATTGGCCGACCGCTGGAAGATGAAGCAGCGCGCCTCGCTGGCTCCACCGCTTCCTCCGACCTCCGCGTCAAGCCTCCAGGTTGCGCTGCTGGCCCCACCGGAGAGCGCCACCACCTCGCGCAGCACGACGGGCGCGCCAAGCGCCTCTGCCAGGATGTGCGCGAGCACCGCCCGCCCCTCTTCCCCCGCGGGGTCGAGCGTTGACAGGGGTGCATGCCCCTCCGAAGTGGCAGGCCATGTCGCCATTGCGCCTTCCTAGCCCTGTGACGAGGGCCCGCAAGCCTCGCGAACGGGGGAGGCGGTGCTGAGGGTGGTGCTCTCGGGTGTCGAGTCGGTTGGCAAGAGCATGCTTGCAGCAAGGCTTGCCGGGCGGTTCGGCGGAGTGGTGGTGCCCGAGTTCGGCCGAAC
Organism: uncultured Sphingomonadaceae bacterium; assembly: GCA_938016505.1. Lineage (GTDB taxonomy): Bacteria > Pseudomonadota > Alphaproteobacteria > Sphingomonadales > Sphingomonadaceae > Thermaurantiacus. Next base: position 8,288 of record CALLWN010000345.1, on the reverse strand, counting down.
CTACACCCAGGCGCTCGAGCGCCCGCTGACCCTTGCCGATCATCATGCCATCGCCGAAGGCCATCGCCGTGCCGCCGAGGCAGCAGCAGCGCTGCACCCTCCCCTTCTTGTCGAGGACACCGATATCGTGATGACGACCGCCTGGGCGACCATGATGTTCGGCGGGCGCGAACGGCAACTCGCCGCCCTGCCGTCGCGCGCCGATCTCCATCTGCTGCTGCTGCCCGATGTGCCGTTCGTGCCCGACCCGGTGCGCATGTTCGGCGCTCCGGATGCGCGGGCACGGTTTCACGCAATCGTCGAAGCCGAGTTCGCCGCGCGTGGCATCACGCCACTGCGCATCGGCGGATCCTTCGCGGATCGTGAGACTGCGGCTGCCGGAGCGATTGCGGAGCACCTCGCATGACCCATCATGTCACGCGTGTCTCGTGCTCGCGCGAAGAGGCCGAAGCTGCGATGCTGGCCGACGAGCCCTTCCCCGGAATTGATCCGGCACCCGTGCTCGCCGCAGCCGAAACGGCGGCGGGCTGGGAACTGCAACTCTACACCGATGGCCCGCCCTCAGAAGACCTGCTCACCAGGCTGGCAAAGCTGGCGCCGGGCCAGCCGACCATCGAAGCGCTTCCCGATGCAGACTGGGTTACGCTCTCGCAGGCCGGCCTCGCGCCTGTCGACGCTGGCCGCTTCCATGTCGCCCCGGCCGATCGGGCGTGCCCGAAGGCGGGGCAAATCTCCCTGCTGATCGGCGCCGGGCTGGCCTTCGGCACGGGCCAGCATGCAACGACGCGGGGGTGCCTCATCTGGATCGACCGGCTGCGGCGCAGGGGCCGCCTTGGCCGGGTGCTCGACCTCGGCACCGGAACGGGAATTCTTGCGATTGCAGCCTTGCGGGCCGACCCCCGCGCCAAGGTCTGGGCCAGCGACATTGACCCGGTTGCCGCACGGGTGGCGGGAGCGAACGCCCGGACAAACCGGGCCCGGTCCGTCAGGCTCGCAGTGGCCGCGGGTCTCAGCCGCGGCCAGATGCGCGCAGGCGCGCCCTTTGACCTTGTGCTTGCCAATATCCTGGCAGAGCCGCTCGTGGCGCTTGCGGGACCGCTCGCCGAGACGCTGCGGCCCGGCGGGCATCTGGTGCTTGCGGGCCTGCTGGCACCACAGCAGCGTCGCGTGGAGGCTGCTTACCGCGCGCGCGGCTTCAGGCGCGTCGGACGGATCGGCGGGGAATGGCCGGTCCTTCTCCTTGCCCGCCGGGGTCACCGGCGGGGCGGAGCTGCGGCAGCAGCCCTCAGGGTTTCCAGGCGTGGAACGGGGGCAGTCCTGCGCTCGGCAGGGTCAGTCTGATCCGGCGCTGACGGCGCAGGCGCCGCTCGAGACCGTTCCTGTCCCAGACCCGAAGGCCCGGCTCGCTTGGGAGGATGATCTGTGGCGACATGGTCTTCTCCTTTCGCCCCTTGATATGGGAGGAGAAAGGTCGGGTTTAAGTGCATGGAAACGTCAGGATAGCCATGCATTTAAGGAATATCTAAACGGCTGCGAGGATAGCCCGCCATGCGGTCTCGTCGATGACCTCGAGTCCCAGCTCGGTCGCCTTGCGGAGCTTGGAACCGGCATCCCGGCCGGCGATCACCAGGTCGGTTTTCGCCGATACGCTTCCGGCCACCCGTGCGCCCAGCCGCTCGGCCGCAGCCTTGGCCTCGTCGCGGCTCATGGTCTCGAGCGTTCCGGTGAAGACGAGGGTCTTGCCAGCCACGGGCGATTCGCGCGTCTCGATCCTGGCCGGTAGCGGCGTCACGAACCCGAGCAGGTCGGCCACCGTCTCGCGGTTGTGCGGCTCGGCCCAGAAGTCGCGCAGTGCAGTGGCAACCTCCGGCCCGATGCCGGCCACACCGACCATCGCCGCCAGCTCGGCCCCGACCCTCTTCGCATGCCGCTCGGGCGTCTCGCCCTCGGCCGGCGCCGGATCATGGGCGACCAGCGCATCGAGCAGGGCCGCCAGCGCCGGCCAGTCGCCGACCGCCCGCGCGAGATCGCGCGCCGTCACTTCGCCAACATGGCGGATGCCGAGCGCGAACAGCAGCCGGTCGAGCGGCACCTCGCGCCGCGCCGCGATCGCGATGGCGAGCTTCGCGGCCGACTGGCGGCCCCAGCCGTCGAGTGCGGCAATCTCCGTCTCGCGTTCCGGCAGGCGGTAGAGGTCGCCGGGTCGCTCGAGCCAGCCGAGCGCGATGAACGCGGCAAGTCGCTCGCCGCCGAGCCCCTCGATGTCGACCGCCCGGCGCGAGACGAAATGCTTCAGCCGCTCGAGCCGCTGCGCCGGGCAAGTGAGACCGCCGGTGCAGCGCCTGACCGCCTCTCCCGGCTCGCGCGTTGCAAGGCTGCCGCACTCGGGGCAGTGGTCGGGGAAGGCGAAGGTGGGGAGCGCGGCATGCTCGGCCTCGGGCGTGCGGTGGCAAAGCACCTGCGGGATCACGTCCCCGGCGCGCTGGACCAGCACGAGGTCGCCCACGCGCAGGTCCTTGCGGGCAATCTCGTCCTCGTTGTGGAGCGTCGCGTTGGTGACGACCACGCCGCCGACCGAGATCGGAGCAAGGCGCGCGACCGGGGTCAGCGCGCCGGTGCGGCCGACCTGGATGTCGATGGCAACAAGGCGGGTCAGAGCCTGCTCGGGGGGGAACTTGTGGGCAATCGCCCAGCGCGGGCTGCGCGCGACGAAGCCGAGCCGCTCCTGCCAGTCCAGCCGGTCGACCTTGTGGACGACCCCATCGATGTCGAATCCGAGCGATGGCCTGCGGGCGAGGAGTGCCGCCCAGTGCGCGATCGCCTGCTCTTCCCCCTCGACCTGCACGAGCGTATCCGAGACCGGAAAGCCCAGCGCCTTCAGCGCCATCATGAAGCCGTATTGGGTGTCGGCCAGCGGCGCGGAGACTTCGCCCCAGCCATGGGCAAGAAAGCGCAGCGGACGGTTCGCCGTCACTGCCGGGTCGAGTTGGCGCAGCGACCCTGCTGCGGCATTGCGCGGATTGACGAAGCGCTTCTGGCCCTGGGCCTCCTGTGCGGCGTTCAGCGCAGTGAAGTCTTCCCAGCCAAGATAGACCTCGCCCCTCACCTCAAGCACGGCCGGCGCGCCAGCTGGCAGCCGGTGCGGAATGTCGGCGATGGTGCGCGCATTGGCAGTGACATCCTCGCCACGGCTGCCGTCGCCGCGCGTCGCCGCCGAGACCAGCGCGCCGCCCTCGTAGCGCAGCGAGAGCGAGAGGCCGTCGATCTTGGCCTCGCTGGTGAGCGGAAGCGCGGCATCGTCGGCGAGGGAGAGGAACCGGCGCACCCGCGCTGCGAACTCCCTGACCTCGCCGTCGGACATGGCATTGTCCAGGCTCAGCATCGGCCTCGCGTGGACAACCTCGCGAAAACCCGCCGCGGCGGCGGCCCCGACCCGCCGGGTCGGGCTCGCCGCCGTGGCAAGATCGGGGAAGCGGGCCTCGATCGCCGCCAGACGCGCGAGCAGCGCGTCGTAATCCGCGTCCGAAATCTCGGGCGCATCCTCCTGATAATAGGCCCGGTTCGCCCGCTCGATTTCGGCCGAGAGCCGGGCCGCCTCGGCGGCGGCCGTGGCGTGGTCGAGCGTGTCCACGGGCAGGTCTATTCGGCGAGCGGCTCCGTCCATGCAGTGGTGCCTAGCAGGGTTTTCTGCGCTCCCGGAAGTGCGGCCGGGCTCCAGGGATGGTCCCCCGCCACCGCGGCCTGCGAGCGGATCTGGCGCTTGCCAACCATGATGGCGAGCGGCCCGGCGCGCAGGAGGGCGTCGCGGTCGATCGCGCGCCAGCGCGGCCGGCAGGCGGGTGGCAATGCCGGGCCAATCGCAAGATCGGTTTCGGCACAAAGCCGGGAGAGTGCAAGAGGGTCGGCGATCTCGTCCGGCTTCACGAACAGCAGGCGAATGCCGGGGCGGACCTCGACCAGGCAGCCGAGCGCAGCGCAGCGCGCCCCGGGCCAGTCGGACAGCGGGCGAACGTCGGGAGCGGCGACCGCCTCGGCCCATGTGCGGGCGAGAAAACTCCGGCCAGTGCCACGGCCCACATAGAGCGTGCCATCGGCGCCAACCAGGCCGATCTGGCGGGCGTCGTGGCTGACGAGAAGGTCGGGCCTCGGGGCCGTCGCCTGGGCCACCAGCGCAGCCACCAGCATGGGAAGCCCCAGCCAGCGCAGCGGCCCGGTGAGAAGGAACAACAGGATCGCGCCCGCAATGGCCAGCGAAAAGGGCAGCAACCCGATTCGCGCCACCTCGATGCTGCTGCCAGGCAGTTCCGCGACGCGGATGGCGATGCCGGCAAGCGCTGCGATGCAGCCACCGAGAACTGGCGCAGACACGTCGCCAAGCCCGAACACACCGAGCAGCAGATGGAGCATCAGCAGCGGCATCACCAGCAGACTGGTGAAGGGAATGGCAAGCATGTTGGCAGCAACGCCGTAGATGCCGGCGCGGCCGAAATGCGCTGCCGCAACGGGGGTGAGCACCAGCTCGGCAACAATCGAGGAGACCAGAAGCGCGCCGACCCACTTGGCGGACCTGACTGGCCAGTCATCGTCCGACGGGGCAAGCCAGCGCTGCCACCAGGCCGAGTTCGCAAGCAGCACGAGCGCGGTCACGGCCGCGAAACTGAGCTGGAAGCTCGCCGTGACGAGGGCTTCGGGCCGCAGGAGCAGAACCACGGAGGCGGCGAACGCGATCAGGCGGAGCGACAGGGGGTCCCGGCCGAGGCCGATGGCAAGCATGACGAGGCTCACGGTCACGCCCGCCCGAACGGCCGGAACCTGCGCGCCAGAGACTGCGACATAGGCCCATGCAGCAATGATCGCGACTGCTGCAGCCGGGATGCGCAGGGAGCGCCGTCGGGCTGCGGGCGAGAGGGCCAACAGACGGCGAGCCAGAAAATAGGCGCCCCCGGCGACGACACCGATGTGGAACCCCGAAACCGTGAGCAGATGGGCAAGGCCCGCAATCTGCATGGCGTTGCGAAGCTTGTCCGGGATGCCGCCCTGGCTTCCCGTCACCAGCGCCGCCGCGATCGCACCGCGCTCATGGCCGAGGCTCGCCTGGAGAAAGCACTCGATTTGGCCTCTGAGCCCTGCAACATGCTGATGCGTGCCGCCCGATGCTGGATCCAGCAGTCGGGGCGGGCCGGTCGCGTGCCCGGTCGCACTGACACGCTCGAACCAGGATCGCCGGGCCGGGTCGAATCCACCCGGAAGGGTCGGGCCCCGGCGCGGCTCGAAGCTTGCCTTCACCACAATCCGCGCGCCCGGCCGAAGAAATTCGGGGACGGGGGCGGGCAGGCCGATGTCGAGACGGACCTGGTCCCCGTCCCGCACGAGCCGGATCCGCACCATCTCGCCGCCGCGCCGCGGCGTGACGCTTTCCACCCTCCCCGAGACCTCAGCCGCGCTCAGCCGGTGGTGAAGGACGGGCGCCGCAGCCGACAGGCTGCGCAACTCGGCAACGACCAGGCCTGTTGCGAACAGCAGCCCAGCACCGACGAGCGCGAGTCGACAGACACCGCGCGTCAGCAGACCTGCGAGCGCGACAAAAAGGCCGAACGCGAGCGCCGCCTGGCGCTGTTCGACGAACGGGAGCAGGAACCACGCTGCAACCCCTGCCCCGAGCGTAACCGGCACCAGCACCGGCCACTGGCCCCGCTCGGCCTCGACAGCCCCCAATAGCCACGCGCCTCGCCACGCGGCGACCGGCCCGCTTGGAGCGTCAGATGTTTTCTGCGACAGGCGCTCGGCAATGGTGGCCACGAGCCCTCACCCGCGGTTGGCCGACCCGCAGTGGATCATCTGACGGAACGACAATGGTTGCAAGCGAGGCGCCCCTCTATCCTGATCTGAGACCGCCCGTGGTGCGGTTCGCGCCGTCACCCACCGGCTATCTCCATATCGGTGGTGCCCGAACCGCGCTGTTCAACTATCTTTTCGCAAGGCATCACGGTGGCACCTTCCTGCTGCGGATCGAGGACACTGACCGCGCGCGGTCGACCGAGGCAGCGATCGACGCGATCCTCGATTCGCTCGCCTGGCTCGACCTCAGGCCCGACCGGCCGGTTGTGTTCCAGTCGGCCCGCGCTGCCCGCCATGCCGAGGTGGCCCACGCCCTTCTCGCCGCCGGCCGGGCCTATCGCTGCTATGCAACCCCGGAAGACCTGGATGCCATGCGCGAGGCAGCCCGGGCCGAGGGCCGGCCGCCGCACTATGACCGGCGCTGGCGCGACCGCACCGACTGGCCCGAGGGCAAGCCCTATGCAGTCCGGCTCAAGGCGCCCCTTGTCGGCGAGATCACGGTCGATGATCGGGTCCAGGGCGCGGTGACCGTCAGGGCCGCCGAGCTCGACGACTTCATCCTGCTCCGGTCGGATGGCACCCCGACCTACATGCTCTCGGTTGTCGTCGATGACCATGACATGGGTGTCACCCATGTCATCCGGGGTGACGACCATCTTTCCAACACCCACCGCCAGCTTGCGCTGATCCGCGCGCTCGGCTGGCCGGAGCCGGTCTATGCCCATGTGCCGATGATCCACGGGCCGGATGGCGCAAAGCTCTCGAAGCGACATGGCGCGGTCGGGGTCGAGACCTGGCGCGACGAAAAGGGGATCCTTCCCGAGGCGCTGGAAAACTACCTGCTGCGCCTGGGCTGGGGCCATGGCGACGCAGAACTGCTGACCCGCGACGAGGCCATCCCGCTGTTCGACCTTGACGGAATTGGCCGGTCTCCGGCCCGGTTCGATCTTGCCAAGCTGGAAAGCGTCAACGCCCACTACATCAGACGCGCAAGCGACGACCGGCTCGCGGCACTGGTCGCCCCCCGGATCGCTGCGAGGCTCAGACGAGATCTGTCAGCCGCCGAGCATGAAATGCTGGTACGCAGCATGCCAGAGCTCAAGACGCGTGCCAAGGATCTCAATGGGTTGGCCGATTCGGCAGGCTATCTTTTCCAAAGCCGGCCCATCCCCATGGACGCGGCCGCAGCAAAGTTGCTAGGCGCAGAGGAGCGCCTGCTCCTCGCGCGCGCACGGGATGCGTTTGCCGGGCTCGGCCAGTGGGACCGCGCCGGGCTCGAGGCAGCCGCCAGGGCCGTTGCCGAAAGCTCGGATGTCGGGCTTGGCAAGGTTGCCGCACCGATCCGGGCGGCGCTCACGGGCACCACGGTGTCACCGTCGGTGTTTGCGATCCTCGAGGTGCTCGGGCGCGAGGAGAGCCTGGCGCGGATTGATGACGGCTGTGGGCAGAAGGAAGGCTGAAGCGATGAACAAGGTGGCGGAGGGCAGCATGACACGCATGGCACGACTCGAGCTTCCATCGGGAACCCGGGAATATCCGATCCTGCCGGGCTCGGTCGGGCCCGACGTGGTCGATATCCGCAAGCTCTATGGCGAGGCCGGCGTCTTCACCTACGATCCCGGCTTCACGTCGACTGCGGCCTGCGCAAGTGCCATCACCTATATCGATGGCGACGCTGGCACCCTGCTCTATCGCGGCTACCCGATCGAGCAACTGGCCGAGCAGTCAAGCTTCATGGAAGTCGCCTATCTGCTGACGGAAGGCGAACTGCCGACACGGGAAGAACTGGACCGCTTCGTCTACACCATCACCCGCCACACGATGGTGCATGAGCAGCTGATGAACTTCTACCGGGGGTTCCGCCGCGACGCCCACCCCATGGCGATCATGTGCGGTGTCGTCGGCGCCCTTTCGGCTTTCTATCATGACTCAACCGATATCGAAGACCCGAAACAGAGGATGATCGCAAGCCACCGGCTGATTGCCAAGATGCCAACGATTGCCGCAATGGCCTACAAATATTCGGTCGGCCAGCCTTTCATCTACCCTGACAATTCGCTCTCCTACACCGGGAACTTCCTTCGGATGACGTTCGCGGTCCCGGCCGAGCCCTATGTCGTCGACCCGGTCGTCGAGCGCGCGCTTGACCGCATCTTCACACTTCACGCCGACCATGAACAGAACGCTTCAACGTCGACGGTCAGGCTCGCATCCTCGTCCGGTGCCAACCCCTTTGCCTGCATCGCAGCCGGGATTGCCTGCCTGTGGGGCCCGGCGCATGGGGGCGCCAACGAGGCCGCGCTCAACATGCTGCGCGAGATCGGCCGGCCGGAACGGATCCCGCATTACATCGCCCGCGCCAAGGACAAGGACGATCCCTTCCGTCTCATGGGCTTCGGCCATCGGGTCTACAAGAACTACGATCCGCGCGCGAAGGTCATGATGGCAAC
>CALLWN010000344.1 GCA_938016505.1 uncultured Sphingomonadaceae bacterium | reverse complement strand
GACGATGACGAGCCTGCCGCCTGGCCGGAGCGCGGTCAGCATCGAGGCGAGCATGGGGCCGGGGGGGTCGAAATGATGGTAGGCGTCGATCACCACCATCATGTCGACGCTTGCGGGGGCAAGCGTGACCGAGTCCGGGCGCGACAGCACGATCTCGACATTGCCGAGCCGCCCTGCCTTCGCCCGGTCGCGCATGAGCCCAACATAGTCGCGGTCGATGTCGACCCCGATGTAGCGCCCCTTCGGCCCGATCGCGCGCGCGATCGACTCCATGAAGGCGCCGGTTCCGGCCCCGATATCGGCAACCGTCATGCCGGGCCCGAGCTCGAGGGCTGCGATGATGGCGTCGCGATTGGCGATGACACCGCGCGCCGGATCCTCGAGCGGATGGGCCTGCAGCATTGCGGCACTGCCCTGCGCCAGGGCGGGCGCCGCGGCGAGCAGCCAGAGAAGGGCGATCAGGGAACGCACGAGCCATCGCTGCCGGAAAAGGGTGGCAGGGTCAAATGCGCGGGCTCGACCAGCGCAGGCCCTGCGGCTATTCGCGCAGCCATGGCGAACGGACTGATCGTCGCGCTCCTGCTTGCCGGCGGGGCAACTGCGGCCGATGGCAACCCGCCGGCCGCGCCGGCTGCGGATCGCGAGGCGCTGCGGCGCAGCTGCCGCGACGATGCGTTCCGCCTGTGCCCGGGCCAGGTCGCGCTGATGCAGCGGGCCCGGGTGCGCAGCTGCCTTGCGGCCAACCGCGACCGGCTGTCGCCGTTGTGCCGCACCGCCTTTCCCGCCGACTGATCACCCCCAGACGCGGCATCGCGCCGCGCCGGTCGGGCGGGCGGCCCAGTTCGCGGCTCAGTTCAGGGCCAGGCCGAAACTCCTGCGGATGTCGGCGCCGGTTGCAGCCTGGAGCGCAGCACAGCGGCGGATGCTGGCGAGCGGCCGGTCGAGCTCGAGGCTGCCGGCGCCAAGTTCGACAAGTTTCGGGCGGAACACACGCTCGACTTCGCGCGCCTCCGCCTCGGAGCAGAAGCTGCCGGCCGCGCCGACAAAGCCGCCGAGCAGCCCGCCGATCCGCGGCTTCAAGCGCGGCCATTCCCTCTCGACGAAGGCGAGCGCGGTCGCGCGAGACTCGGGGCGCTGGAACAGACCGCCGAGGATTGCCAGCGCCTCGAGGTTCTGCAGCCGCGCGTCGCCCACGAAGCCGAGCACATGGGCAGCACCCGCGGCATCAGCCTGGGCGGCGAGCGCACTGGCGGCATGGCGGCGGAACAGCGGATCCTCCGAGGCAACCAGCGCTGCCAGCAGCCGGTCGGCGGCGGCGGGGCCCTCGTCTTCGGCCAGAACCGCGAAGGCCATGGCGCGGAACGCCGGGTCGAGCGCATCTTCAGACCCGGCGAGCGCGCGGTCGGCGGCCGCCCGCAGGGTCGCGCGTACGCCGGGGTCGCGCGCGTCGAGGGCAAGGATCGCAGCAAGCGACTGGCGCAGCTGGCGCGTGTCCGGCGGTTCCGCAGCATAGCTGCCGCGCGCCGGGTCGAGCCCGAGCGCCGAGAGGCGCGGGCCGTAGAGGGCACGCAGCCGGGCTTCCAGCCGGGCCCGTTCGGCCCGAGGCAGCGCCTCGCTGGCCAGCCGGACGATGTCATCGGCAAGCCAGGTGGCGACCAGCCGCTCGGGGTGCTGGGCGAACGCCTCGGCCGCGGCGAGCACGCGGGCGAACGGCGTGGTGCCGGCGGCAAAGCCGGCCCAGATGCTGTCGGCTGCCGTCATCGCCTCGGCCGCCGGCAGCGTCGCGCCGGCAGCGAGCAGGCGGTTCCACTCGGCCTCCGGAAGATCGAACCGATAATAGCCGGCGCCATCGGCATTGCCTGCAACCCAGTGTGCCGTGCCGACAACCGGGCCAAGCCGCCCCTCGCGGGCGTCGAGCAGGGTGCAGCCGACGCCTTCGCCCGAGGAGGCGCAGACCGGCACCCGCCACAGCCGGCCATCGTCCGCCGCGCCACCGATCGGCGCGTAGCGCGATTGCGCCAGCGCGAACCCGCCGCCCGGCGCTGGCGTGAACCGCACCAGCGGCACGCCCTCCTGGTCGACGAAGCTCCGCCACGCCCCGACCAGCCGGGGGTCGCCGCTCGCCTCGGCCATCGACGCGAAGAAGGCCTCGGCGTCGGCAGTGCCGAAGCGGTGGCGGTCGAGGTGGAGGCGCACGCCGCGCTGGAAGGTCCCGGGTCCCAGATAGCGCTCGAACATGCGGATGATCTGGCCGCCCTTCTGGTAGGTCAGGGCGTCGAACGCGGCATTGATGTTGGCGCTGTCGGTGATCGGCTGGCGGACCGGCCGGCCCACGGCGAGGGAATCCTCGTCCATCGCGCCGAGCGCCTCGGCCAGCTCGAGAAGGCGAGTGCCGAGATCGGGCCGCCACTCGAGGCCGATCTGGTTGCCGATCCATGTCGCGAAACTCTCGTTGAGCCAGATGTCGTCCCACCAGCGTGGGGTGACGAGATTGCCGAACCACATGTGGGCAAGCTCGTGCGCCATCACCACGCCGAACGCGCGGACCTGCTGGATGGGGGCATCGTCATCAAGAAGGAGGAGCGTGTCGTCGAAGGTGACGAGGCCGACATTCTCCATCGCGCCGCCCATGATGGGCGAGGCGATCACGTCGAGCTTCGCGAAGGGATAGGCGGTGCCGAAATAGGTCTCGGCGAGTGCGAGAATCTTCGGCGTCTCGGCAACCGTGAAGCCGAGCCGGCGGCCCTGCCCCCTCGTCGCGATCGCCCGGAAGGCGAGCGGGCGGCTGCGCACCGCGTTGGGCGGGATGGTCGCCTCCACCACGTCGAAGTCGCCGACGGCGAGCGCGACGAGATAGGTGGGCAGTGGCTCCGAAGGCGCGAACGCGTGGCGGGTCCAGCCGCGGCCGGCCGGCCGCGCGGCGACTTCGGGCGTGTTGGCGAAGGCCTTGAGGCCCGCGGGCACGGTCAGGGACAGGGTGAAGGGTGTCTTGTGCCGGGGCTCGTCGAAGCCCGGGAAGACACGGCGCGCATCGATCGCCTGGAACTGGCTCCAGGCATACCAGCGATCGCCCACCTTCACCCGGTAGAGGCCTTCGGCCGCACGCATGAACGGCGCCGTGTGGACGAAGCGAAGCGTCTGCCGCCCGGCTGCGAGCGGGCGGGCGAAACGAAGCTCGAGCACGCCGGTCTCATGCACCTGCCGGGCGGTCGCCCGGACCGTGCCGCCACCTTCGGCGCGCGCCTCGGCGCGGCTGATGGCAAGCCCCCGACCATGGAGGAAGAGCGTCCCGGTCGCCTTCGCGAGCGTGATGTCGATTTCGGTTTCGCCCGAGAAGCGCTCCGCCGCCGGGTCGACCCTGAGCGCAACACGATAGGCGAGCGGGCGGGCGACATCGGGGAGCTCGCCCACCGGCACCTCCGCCCGCGCCGGAAGCGCAAGCACCAGAATGAGCAGGGCGAGCAGACTGCGGGCCATCACCGTCTCCGTCGGCGACACCCCGTCGCCTTTCCGACGCGACTAGGAGGGCGCAGGCGTGAAGCCAAGTCCGGCCCCTTGCGGCTGTGCATCGCGCGCGGCAGACGCCACCCGCGCGTGACCTCGACCATCCTTCACCCGACCCGGATCATTCCGCTGGCCTTCCTCATCGGCATCGCGGCCGGCACCGGCCTGCTCATGCTCCCGCTGGCCCGCGCCGGCGAGGGAGGCGCGCCGTTCGTCGTCGCGCTGTTCACTGCAACCTCGGCCTTCTGCGTCACCGGCCTCACCGTCGTCGACACCGCAAGCTACTGGTCCGGGGCGGGCCACGCCATCATCCTCCTGCTGTGCCAGCTGGGCGGGCTCGGGATCATGACCGGAGCGACCCTCCTCGGCCTTCTCGTCACCGGGCGCAACCGGCTGTCGTCGCGAATCCTCCAGCGCGCCGAAATGCGCTCGCTCGACATGGGCGATGTCGGCGGCGTGGTCCGTATCGTTGTCATCCTGACCTTCTCGGTCGAGGCCATGGTCGCGCTCGCGCTCGGCCTCAACTTCCTCCTGCGCGACGGGCTGAGCCCGCCCGATGCGCTGTGGAACGGGGTGTTCCATGCGGTCTCGGCCTGGAACAACGCCGGCTTCGCGCTCGCCACCGTCTCGGGGCCAGGCCTTGCGCGCGACGGGATTGTCCTTGCGGCCCTCATGCTCGGCGTGCTGCTGGGCGGCTTCGGCTTCCCGGTCCTTCACGAACTCCGGCAGGAATGGCGAACACCTGCAAACTGGTCGATCCACACCCGGCTCACGCTCGTCGGCAGCGCGATCCTGCTCGCGGCCGGCTGGCTCGCAACGCTGGTCGCCGAATGGGACAACCCGGCAACCCTCGGGCCGGCGCCGCCGGGCTGGAAGATCGTCGAGGCGCTCTTCCACTCGGTGATGACGCGAAGCGGCGGCTTTGCGACCATGGACATGTCGGCCCTCCACGACGAGACCCAGGCGCTCAGCTGGGGCCTCATGCTGATCGGCGGTGGAAGCGCCTCGACTGCGGGCGGGATCAAGGTGACGACCTTCTTCCTGCTCTTCTATGTCGCGCTCGCCGAAGCCCGCGGCCAGGCCGATACCAACATCTTCCGCCGGAGGATCGCACCCGATGTGCAGCGCCAGGCGCTCCTCATCGCCCTTGTCGCCGTCGGCACGGTCGGGCTTGCCGTCTTCGTGCTGCTGGCGATGACGGAGATCCCGGTGCAGTTCGTGATCTTCGATGCCATCTCGGCCTTTGCAACCGTCGGCCTCTCGACCGGGGCGTCGGCGGCGCTTCCCCCTGAAGGGCAGGTCATCATGTCGCTCCTCATGTATGTCGGCCGGGTCGGCATCATCACCACGGCAGCCGCGGTTGCGCTGCGCGCCGGCCAGCCCCAGTATCGCTACCCGGAGGAGCGCCCGATCATTGGCTGACACCCGCATCGATGCCATCGCCGTCATCGGTCTCGGCCGCTTCGGCACGGCGGTCGCCCGCGAGCTCGCCCGCATGGGCCGCGACTTCATCGCGATCGACGAGAAGATGGAGATCGTCCAGCAGATGGCCGACGAGTTCGCCAATGTCGTCCAGGCGGATTCGACCAACCCGGCAACGCTGAAGCGGCTCGGCGTTCACGAGCTCGGCGCCGCCGTCGTCGCCATCGGCAGCGACCTCGAGGCGAGCGTGTTGACGGTGCTGGCGCTCTCCGAGCTCGGCGTGCCGGTCATCTGGGCGAAAGCCGTCAACGAGCGCCACAAGCGTATCCTCCAGCGCACCGGCGCCCACCATGTGGTGATGCCCGAGGCCGACCGCGGCCGCCGCGTTGCCCACCTCGTCTCCAGCCGGATGATGGACTTCATCGAGCTCGACGACGGCTATGCCTTCGTGAAGACCACCCCGCCCGAAGTGCTGGTCGGCAAGCCGCTCGCCGACAGCCACATCCGCGAGAAGCTCGGAGTCACCGTCGTCGGCGTGAAGCGGCCGGGCGAGCGCTTCACCTACGCCACCGAGGCAACCGTGATCGAACGCGGCGACATCCTCATCATCTCCGGCCCGACCGACAAGGTGGAGCGCTTCACCCAGCTGGCCTGAGGGACAGCGAGTCCCCTTGCATGTCTGGAACATAAATAGAACATTAGGCGAACAATGCAGCGATTCGCCCACCCTTCCGAGCGCCTCGCAGCCTTGCGCGAACGGCTCGCCGCGCTCGAAACGCCAGCCGCAGCACGAGCGGCCCCGCGCCTGCCCATCGGCGCACCGGCAATCGACCGGGCGCTCGGCGGCGGGCTCGAACCCCATGCCCTCCACCTCCTCCTGCCCGGCACCCCCCACGCCCACGCCGCAACCGCCTTCCTCGCCACCCTCATCGCCACCCGCACCGGCGGCCAGCTGCTGTGGGCCACCCCCTTCCCCGACCTCTTCGCCCCCGGCCTCGCCCGGGCCGGCCTCCCGCCCGCCCGCCTCCTCCTCGCCCGGACCGACAGCGACCGCGCCACGCTCGCCGCCATGGAGGAGGCAATGGGGGCAGCTGCCGCAGTCGTCGGCGAGATCCGGAAAAGCGGCCCCTGGCTCATGGCCGCCTCGCGCCGGCTCCAGCTGCGCTGCGAGGCCCGGGGCACGCTCGCCCTCCTCCTCGTCCGCGACGCCCGAACCCACGCCCGAACGCCGGTGCCGACCGCCGCGCACACCGCCTGGAACGTCGCACCCGCACCCAGCGCGCTGCCCGCCACGCGCCCGCTGTTCGCCGGCGTCGGCGGCGCAGGCCTCGGGCCGGCGCGCCTTGCCCTCACCCTCACCCGGGCGCGCGGCGCGGCAGCAGCAGCTGCCCCGCGCACCTGGCTCGTCGAACCCTGCGGAGCCGCCGATGCCCCGTCTCGTCTCGCTGTGGTTGCCGAACTGGCCGGCGGACCGGCTGCAGCGCAGCCGCAGCAGCGCCCCGGCCGGGCCGCCGCCTGAGCCCTTCGTCCTCGTCCGCGAAAGCCACAACCGCCAGGAGGTCGCGGCCGCCTCGGCCGGGGCGCTCGCGCTCGGAGCCAAGCCCGGCGAGCCGCTCGCCCGGGTCCGGGCGCGGCTCCCCGGTCTCCATGTCGAGCCGCACGATCCCGCCGCCGATGCCGCCGCCCTCGAACGGCTCGGGCACTGGCTCCGGCAGCGGATGAGCCCGCTCGTCGCGCTCGACCCGCCCGATGGCCTGTTCCTGGAAGCGCTCGGGGCCTCGCACCTCTTTGGTGGCGAGGCGCGGATGCTCGACGGGCTCGTCACCCGGCTTGCCCGCGCCGGCGTGACTGCGCGCGCCGCCCTCGCCGACACGGCGGGCGCTGCCCATGCGCTGGCCCGCTTCGGGTCCGCGCCCACCCACGTGACGCCACCCCACGCCCATGCCGACGCGCTCGCCCCGCTTCCAGTCGCAGCGCTCCGGATCCCGCCGGCCGAGGCCGCAGGCCTTGCCCGGCTGGGAATCGCCACCATCGCCGATCTCCTCGCCCTGCCGCGCGCCAGCGTCGGCCGCCGCGTCGGCCTTTCGCTGCTGAAACAGCTCGATCAGGCGCTGGGGCGGGTGGGCGAGCCGCTCGGCTTCCTCCCGCACCCCGAGACGCGCGCTGCAACGCTGCGCCTCGCCGAGCCGGTCGCCCACGCCGAGGCGCTCCACGCCTTGATCGACCGGCTGGTCCCGCTCATGTGCCAGAAGCTCGCGCAGGAAGGGCTCGGCGCGCGCCGGCTCGATCTCCTGTTCCAGCGGCTCGATGGCAGCATCGCCGCCGTCCGCGCCGGCACGGCAGCGCCCAGCCGCGAGGTCGCCCACCTCTCCCGCCTCCTCCACCTGCTGGTCGAAGGCGTGGACCCGGGCTTCGGTGTCGAGGCCGCGACGCTTGCCTGCCCGCTTGCCGCGCCGCTGCCCCCCGAACAGCAGGGCGCCGATGCCGCGCCCGACCTCGCCCAAACGGTTGACCGGCTCACCGCACGGCTCGGCGCGGGCGCGGTCTTCCGCCTCGCCCCGCGCGCAGCCGCCTTCCCGGAAGCAAGCGTCGCGCGCGCCGCGCCGCTTGCCGCCGTCGGCGGCGGCTGGCCGGCACAGCTGCCGCGCCCCACCCGCCTCGTCGAGCCGCCCGAACGGGTCGATGCCATCGCCATGCTCCCAGACCGGCCGCCGGCGGTCTTCGTCTGGCGGGGCCGCCGCCACCGGATCCGCGCCGCCGATGGGCCCGAGCGGATGCATGGCGAATGGTGGCGAAACGCCGCCGACGAGGGCCGGGTGCGCGACTATTTCCTGGTCGAGGATGACGAAGGCGCGCGCTTCTGGCTGTTCCGCCGCGGCGACGGCGAGGACCCGACGACTGGCGACTTCTCCTGGCACCTCCACGGCCTCTTCGGCGGCTAAGACCAGCCATTCCCCGCAGCCCCGAGGCGCCGCCCCAAGCCCGACGTGACCGCCATCGGCAACCGGCGCCTGAAGCCCTCGACCCTCATGATGGGTCACGGCTTCGACCCGACGCTCTCGAAAGGCGCGCTGAAGCCCCCCATCTTCCTCACCTCCACTTTCGTCTTCGAGAGCGCAGCCGAAGGCACGCGCCACTTCGAGGGCGTGACAGGCAGGCGCCCGGGAGGGGCCGAGGGCCTCGTCTACACCCGCTTCAACGGGCCCAACCAGGAGATCCTCGAGGACCGGCTCGGCGTCCGGGAAGATGCCGAGGATGCGCTCTCCTTCGCGTCGGGCATGTCGGCGATCGCAACCCTCCTCCTCACCTTCTGCCAGCCCGGCGACATGATCGTGCATTCCGGGCCGCTCCACGCTGCAACCGAAACGCTGATCGCCCGCATCCTCGGGCGCCTCGGCATCGGCTGGCTCGATTTCCCCGCCGGCGCCAGCGAAGACGAGATCGCCACCATGCTCGAGGCCGCGCAGGCGCGCGGGCGCGCCGCGCGCGACCGGCTGCTGGGCGAGAGGGCGCCACCGATCGCCATCGACAACACCTTCCTCGGGCCCCTGTGGCAGCAGCCGCTCGCCCATGGTGCGGATCTGTCGGTCTGTTCGCTCACCAAATATGCCGGCGGCCATTCCGATCTGGTGGCCGGTGCAGTCGTCGGGTCGGCTGCGCTCATCCGCGAGATCAGGATAATGCGCAACACGCTGGGCACCATCACCGACCCGCACACGGCCTGGATGCTGCTGAGGAGCCTCGAGACGCTCCAACTCAGGATGGAGCGCGCAGGCGCCAACGCGGCCCATGTCTGCGCCTTCCTTCGCGATCATCCCAGGGTCGAGCATGTCGGCTATCTCGGCTTTCTGGCCCCCGCCAGCCGCCAGGCCGACATCTTCACTCGCCATTGCAGCGGCGCGGGCTCGACCTTCTCGCTCTGTCTCAAGGGCGGCGAGGCCGAGGCCTTCCGGTTCCTCGATTCGCTCGTCATCGCCAAGCTCGCGGTCAGCCTCGGCGGCACCGAGACGCTCGCGTCCGCGCCCGCCGCCATGACCCACCTCTCCGTGCCCGAGGCGCGCAAGGCCGCGCTCGGCATCACCCCCAACCTCGTGGGGATCTCGATCGGCGTCGAAGACCCGGACGATCTCGTCACCGATTTTGCCCAGGCGCTCGACTCTGTCTGAGGTGCGAACAGAGATAGAACAAGACGAGATCACAAGCTAGGCTGCGCGGCATGAGTCGCGCGCCCGCCACCCTCCTCCAAGTCACCTCCCACTTCTCGCTGCTGCGCGGCGCCTCCTCGGCCGAAGAGCTGTTCCAGACCGCCGCAGCGCTCGGCTGGCAGGCGCTCGCCATCACCGACAGGAACAGCGTCTCGGGCCTGGTGCGCGCCCACCTCGCGGCACAGGCAACCGGCCTCAGCCACATCCCCGCCGCCCGGCTCGACCTCAGCCGCGCCGACGGCACGCCGGGCGCCTCGCTCCTCGTCTACCCGCGCGACCTCGCCGGCTGGAGCGAACTGACGACGCTCCTGACCATCGGCAAGCGCCGCGCCGGCAAGGGCCAGTGCAGGCTTGGCTGGGACGATGTCGCCGCCCATGCGCACGGCCTCGAGGCGGTGCTGGTGCCGGCCCGGCTGACCATGGCCGATGCCGAAACCT
>CALLWN010000343.1 GCA_938016505.1 uncultured Sphingomonadaceae bacterium | reverse complement strand
CGAGTTCGAGGCCGCGACACCCTATATGTATGCGACCTACGCCGGCACCGAGTGCGAGGCCGAGCCGACCTTGGCGCGCAAGATCGTCATCCTCGGCGGCGGGCCCAACCGCATCGGCCAGGGGATCGAGTTCGACTATTGCTGCTGCCACGCCTGCTTCGCGCTCAGCGCCGACGGGTTCGAGACCATCATGGTCAACTGCAACCCCGAGACCGTCTCGACCGACTATGACACCTCCGACAGGCTCTACTTCGAGCCGCTGACGGCCGAGGATGTGCTCGAGATCCTCGCTGTCGAGCAGCAGGCCGGAACGCTCGAAGGCGTCATCGTCCAGCTCGGCGGCCAGACCCCGCTCAAGCTCGCCCACGCGCTCGAGGCCGCCGGAATCCCCATCCTCGGCACCCCGGTCGATTCGATCGACCTCGCCGAGGACCGCGAACGCTTTGCAGCCCTCGTCGACCGGCTTGGCCTGCGCCAGCCGGCAGGCGGCATCGCCCGCTCGGCCGCCGAGGCCGCCGAGGTTGCCCGGCGCATCGGCTACCCCGTCCTCATGCGCCCCTCCTATGTGCTCGGCGGGCGGGCGATGGAAATCGTCGAGTCCACCTCGCAGCTCGAACATTATATCGAGACCGCGGTCCGGGTGTCGGGGGCGTCGCCCGTCCTCATCGACCGCTACCTGCGCGACGCGATCGAGGTCGATGTCGACGCGCTTGCCGATGGAGAGGCCGTCCACATCGCTGGCGTGATGCAGCATATCGAGGAAGCCGGAGTGCATTCGGGCGACAGCGCCTGCACCATCCCGCCCCACAGCCTGCCGCCCGCCATCATCGCCGAGATCCGGCGCCAGACCGAGGCGCTCGCCCGTGCGCTCGCCGTCCGCGGGCTCATGAACGTCCAGTTCGCCGTCAAGCACGGCGAGGTCTACCTGATCGAGGTCAACCCGCGCGCCAGCCGCACCGTGCCCTTCGTCGCCAAGGCGATCGGCGTCCCCTTCGCCGGGCTCGCAGCGCGCATCATGGCGGGCACCCGCCTTGCCGATCTCGCCCTGCCCGAGCGCCAGCTGCACTACACCTGCGTCAAGGAAGCCGTCTTCCCCTTCGCCCGCTTTCCCGGCGCCGATCCGGTGCTCAGCCCCGAGATGAAGTCGACCGGCGAAGTCATGGGGGTCGACGCCGATTTCGCCATGGCCTTCTGGAAGAGCCAGCTCGCTGCCGGCACCCGCCTGCCCGAAGCCGGCACCGTCTTCGTCTCGGTCAAGGACAGCGACAAGCCGCTCATCCTGCCCGCGGTGCGCGACCTCCTCGGCATGGGCTTCCACATCGTCGCAACCCGCGGCACCGCCGCCTTCCTCGCCGCCGAGGGGCTCGCGGTCGAGCTGGTCAACAAGGTGCTCGAGGGCCGGCCCCACATCGTCGACCGGATCCTCGACCGAGACATCGCCCTCGTCTTCAACACGACCGAAGGTGCCCAGTCCCTGAAGGACAGCCAGACCATCCGCGCTGCCGCCTGGGCCTCCAAGGTGCCCATCTACACGACAGCGTCCGCAAGCCTCGCCTCGGTCGAGGCGATCGCAGCCATCCGCGCCCGCGCGCCCGAAGTCGCGCCGCTCCAGGCGCTGCACGCCACGTTCGACGGCTAGCTCCGGTATCCCGCGCGCCCTCCCTTGCGGAGCGCCACGGCGCATCCTACACTCCACGCCTCGGCGAGGAGGATCACCCCGGAGACAGGCGCGCGATGCCGGCAGTTTCGCCGGCCACTCCGGGTTTGAAATCCTCGCCGGAACGGTCACACAAGGAACGGACATGGCAACAATCGAGAAGGTTCCGATGCTCGCCGAGGGCTATGCCGCGCTGCAGCGGCAGCTGAAGCAGCTGAAGGAAGTCGAGCGCCCCGAGAATGTCGAGGCGATCGAGGAAGCCCGCGCCCACGGCGACCTGTCCGAGAATGCGGAATACCACGCCGCCAAGGAGCGCCAGGGCCAGATCGAGGCGCAGATCGCCGAGATCGAGGACAAGCTCGCCCGCGCCCATGTCATCGACCCGACGACTCTCTCGGGCGACCGGGTCGTCTTCGGCGCCACCGTCGACCTGCTCGACGAGGAAGACCGCAGGGTCACCTACCAGATCGTCGGCGAGACCGAGGCGGACGCCAAGCGCGGCCGCATCAGCTACAATTCCCCGGTCGGCCGGGCCCTGATCGGCCGCCGCCTGGGCGAGGAGGTGGAGGTGGTGACCCCCTCGGGGGACCGCAGCTACCTCATCGACGCCATCGACTTCCGCTGACGGGCGCGGGGCACGGGCGCAGCCGGTGCGGTACGCCCCGCAGCCTGCGCGTCTGCCGCCCGCGCACGCGACCCGCGCCATCCTGCTGCTGTGCGTCGGGCTGCAGCTCGGCGCGCGCCTCATGGGCCCGGGGTTCGACCAGGCACTGACCCTGTCGGGCGGGCTGGTGCCGGCGCGGCTCACCGGTGCGGTCATCGGCATCCCCGGCGCACTGCCGGGCTGGGCGACGCTCGTCACCCACATCTTCCGGCACGCCGGCCTCGTGCATCTGGCGATGAACATGCTGTTCCTCGCCTGGATCGGCCGGCAGGTCGAGTGGCTGATCGGCCCCTGGCGCTTCCTCGGCCTGTTCCTCGTGGGCGGGGTCGCCGGCGGGCTGGCGCAGGCCGCCATGACCCCCGCCTCGGTCCTC
>CALLWN010000342.1 GCA_938016505.1 uncultured Sphingomonadaceae bacterium | reverse complement strand
CCGGCACCGGCTCGATCGCCTTCGCCAGCCCCACCGGCTCAGCCAAGGCCGACATCGAGTTCCTGCCCAACGCTGCGAACCTTGGCGGCAATTTCGTCTCGGTCGGGTCATTGGGGGCATTCGCCGACCTCGCGAGCTTCGGCTATGACTGGTATCGTGACGGCGCCAGCACCAATCCCGCGGTGCAGCATCCGGCCATCCGGGTCCTGCTCGACCTCGACGGCAACCTGCTGACCCCGGACCGCGCCGGGCTCGTGTTCGAGCGGGCCTACAACAGCCTGCCGACGCTGACCGACCAGTGGGTGACCGACCTCGTGACCGGGACGAGCAATGTCTGGTCGTTCGGTGCGCTCGGCTTCGCGACCGGGGGCTACGGCGTGACGCTCGACAGCTGGAAGGCTGACCCGCTGCTTGCCAATGCCGTCATCGTCGGCTTCTCGGTCGGGGTCGGCAGCGGCTGGGCCGGCAACTTCATCGGCCATGCCGACAATGTGAACTGGACCATCGGCACCGTCACCGAGAGCTGGAACTTCGAGGTGCAGGGTGGCGGCGTGGTCCCCGAGCCGGCGACCTGGGCGCTGCTCATCGCCGGCTTCGGGGTGGTGGGTGCAGCAGCCCGCCGGCGCAGGCTTGCGCATGGCTGAGCCCGGAGCCTCCCCGGCGCCGCGCCATGGCACGCGCCGGGGAGGTCCGCCCCGCCGGGGGCGGGCGCTGACCGCGGGTTGGGAGGCGGCGGCGTGAGCGGGGGGCCGGTCACGCTGGTCACGTTCCTGAAGCGGCGCTCGGGCATGGGGTTCGACGACTTCGTCGCCTATTACGAGACCCACCACCGGCTGATCGGCGAGGAGGTGCTGGCCGGTTTCGCCAGCCGCTACGAGCGGCGCTACCTTCGCCCGGCCGGGAGTGGCGCGGAATCGGACGATGCCGACGTGCTGCTCGAGATCGATTTCCCCGATGCAGAAGCGCTTGCCGCCTTCCAGGCAGCGGTTGCAGTGCCCGAGGTGCGGGCGCGGATCGTCGCCGACGAGGAGCGACTGTTCGACCGCAGCCGGATGAAGAGCTTTCTCGTTACCTCGGCACGATCGGCGCTGCCGCCGGTCGCAATGAGAAGCGCGCCGGGCGGGGGCTGAGCCGGGCGGCTCAGACGCCCATCATGCCGGCAGTCGAGGCGCCGTCGATCAGGATCTCGGCGCCGCTGATGTGGCGGGCCTCATCCGAGGCGAGGAAGGCGACGAGACCGGTCACGTCGGCGACGCTTGCCATGCGCTTCATCGGCGACATGCCCTCGAAGGCGGCGCGGGCGGCCGCCGGATCGGGCGAGCGGGCGATGACGTCGGCGATGAGGGCGGTTTCAACGACGCCCGGCAGGATGGCGTTGACGCGGATCTGGGTGCCCGACGTGGCGCAATGGATGGCCGCCGACTTCGCCAGCGCGCACACCGCCGTCTTGGAGACCGAATAGGCGACATAGTTTCCCATCGCCCGGTGGGCGTTCATCGACGAGGTGATGATGATGGAACCGGCCGCGCCGCCGGGGTTCCCCCGCATGGCGCGGATGGCGTGCTGGACGGTGAGCATGACGCCGGTGAGGTTCACGCCGATCACAGTGTTCCAGCCGTCGATGCCGATGTCCTCGACGCTGGAGTCGCCGGCCTCGGTGCCGGCGTTGGCGAAGGCGATGTCGAGCCGGCCGAAGCGGGCGCGGATCGCCTCGACGAGGGCGGGCCAGGTCTCGGCCTGCTCGACGCGGTGGGGGTGGAAGTGGGCGCCGGTGCGTGCCGCGACTTCGGCCCCGGCCTCGGCCTTGGAGCCGGTGAAGACGACCTCGGCACCCTCGGCGCGCAGCCGCTCGACCGCGCCGGCGCCAATGCCCGAGGTGCCGCCCGTCACCAGCGCCACCCTCCCCTTCAGTCGATCGGTCATGGCCTTCCTCCACGGCAGCCCGTGCGGCGACGGGCGCCGTGATGCAACTGGAGATAAGCGCGGGGTGGCCCCGCCCCGGGCCGGCGGGAGCGGTGCGGCGCCGGGTGGAGCGTTGCAGCGCTGCCACGGCGCGCGCCCACGCGCTGCGGGGTGCTTTCCCCTTATGGGCTGCCGCGATAGAAGCCGGAGTCGGCTGGACGGAAGGGATGGGGTCATGCGGCGGTTCCTGGTGGCGGCCCTGCTCGGCGCAAGCGCGGGGCCCGGGCTTGCCCAGCATCTCGACGACCGGGTCTCGATCCAGGCCGGGGCCTATTTCGCCCGGGTCAATTCCGAGGGGCGGGTCGGCCTGCCCGATGGCGGGCCGGGCACCAGCCTCGACCTCGAGAAGGATCTGGGGCTCGACCGCAGCGCGGTTCTGCCGGCGGTCGAGATCGGCTGGCGGATCAACGACGACTGGGTGCTGAACGGCGAATTCTACGCGCTGGGCCGCCGCAGCGAACGCAGGCTCGAACGCGAGATCATGGTGGGCGAGACGACCTACCCGGTGAACGCCCGGCTGGCGGCGGGGTTCGACAGCGACATCTACCGGCTGACCGTCACCAACCTCCTGTTCCAGCGGCCGAAGTTCGAGCTGGGGGCGGCACTTGGCGTGCACATGACCGACTTTGCCCTGTTCGTCGAGGGCGAAGGCAGCGTCGGCGCCGAGATTGGGGCCGTGCGCCGGGAAAGCCGGACGCTGTTCGCGCCGCTGCCGACGATCGGCGGGGTGTTCCGCTGGGAGCCGGGGCCGCGCTGGCTGGTCTCGGCCAATGTCGACTGGCTGTCGCTCTCGCTTGGCGACTATTCGGGGCGGCTGATCAACGCCGAAGGGGCGGTGGCCTACCGGCTGTGGCGCCGGGTCGATGCCGGGGTCCAGCTGCGCCGGGTGGACTACCGGGTCGATGTCAGCCGCCAGCGGTGGGACGGACGCGTCCGCTACCGGCTGACCGGCCCGGCCGTCTTCGTGCAGGTCGGCTTCTGAGCCGGCCCTAGTGGCCCGACGGGCCGCCGTCGCCGACGAGGCGGAAGCGGCGGTCGCAATAGGGGCAGTCGACATAGCCCCTGGCATCGATCTCGAGAAAGACGCGGGGGTGGCCGAGCGCGCCCTCGCCGCCGTCGCACCAGACCCGGCGGCTGTGCACCTCGACCGTCTCGGGCGGCGGGGGCACCACGGGCATGGGATCGCGGGGACCGGGCATCGGCGCTGCCCTTAGGGAGGGCGCGCGGCGGAGCGCAAGGGGGTCGGGCGGGCGCGGGACTGCGGCAGCCATGCAACGGTTGCAGCCTTTCCTGCGGAATGGGTGCCGGTCGCGGGCCTGCTGTCACTACGCTGTCAGAAAACCTTCGCTGCAATGCAACATCGGGCCGCCAACGCGCCGAGTGTCATTTCCACCCGACGAGGTTCTCCGATGCCTGCACCCTTCCGCCTGCTTGCCGCCGTTTCGCTTGTGCCGCTCGCCGCGCCCGCCCTTGCGCAGGCGGTTGCGGAGAGCGCCGAGGAGGGCCTGTTCGCCGCCGAGATCGTGGTGACCGCGCAGAAGAGCGAGCAGCGCCTCGTCGACGTGCCGGTCACCATCACCGCCAACACCGGCGAGCAGCTGAAGCGCATCGGCGTCTCGCAGTTCGACCAGCTGTCGGCCTTCGTGCCCGGGCTCAACATCCAGGAGCAGTCGCCCAACAACCCCGGCTTCGTCATCCGCGGCATCACCTCGGATTCGGGCTCGGCGCAGGAAGCGGCGCGGGTGACGGTCTATTACAACGGCGTGGACGTGTCGCGGTCGCGCGGCTCCTATTTCGACCTGTTCGACATCGAGCGGGTGGAGGTGGTGAAGGGCCCGCAGGCGACGCTGTTCGGGACTGCAGCGGCGATCGGGGCGGTCTCGGTCATCCCGGCGGGCGTGGTCGAGGGCGTGTCTGGCGAGACCCGCGTCGCCTTCGGCAACTTTGCCCAGAAGCAGGTCTCGGGCTTCGTCAATGCCGCGACCGAGAATTTCGGGGTGCGGCTGGCCGCCGCGTGGAAGCGGCGCGACGGGGTTGTCCGCAACATCGCCGGCGAGCCCGGCTCGCAGAACCCCAGTGGCATCGACCAGGACGACCTCAACGGCCAGGGGCAGACCGGGGTCCGCGCCTCGGTGATGCTGAAGCCGGTCGAGGATCTCCGGTTCGATCTCGTCTTCACCTACGATGGCCAGCGGGCGCCGGGCACCGCCTTCAAGTCGGGCACCTTCCGCCCGACCGGGGGCGACACCTCGCCCTACAGCTTCGCCGAGCTTGGCGGCTCGCCGGTCTCGCGGGACGTGCTCGGCGCCGAGAAGCTCGGGCTGACCCGCAATGTCTATGACGTGAACTTCACCGCCCGGTACACGCCGGCGGGCAGCCGCTGGAGCTACACTGCGATCACCGGCTGGCGGAAGTTCGACAGCCTCGAGGTGTTCGACGCCGACGGCTCGCAGGCCTGGTATCTCGAGTTTGCCGAGGATGCGCGGGGGCAGCAGCTGAGCCACGAGAGCCGGGTCAACTATGACGGCGGGCGGATCAGGGCCTTCGGCGGCTTCAATGTGTTTGCCGAAAGCGGCACCCAGTCGGTGCCCTTCTCGACGGAGGAGGGCACCTACCTCCAGTGCGCGGCCCGGCTCATTCCCGGGCTGCCGTGCGTGGACGCGAACGGCGTGGTGCAGGCGGCCAACGCGACCCGGATCCTGACCGGCGGCGCGGTCTCGGTGCTGCCCTACCGCGCGCTGTTCAGGAACGGCGGCGAGATCTTCAACTGGAGCATCTTTGGTGACGTGACCTGGTCGGCAACCGAGCGGCTCGAGATTTCGGCCGGGCTGCGCTACCTGAAAGAGAAGCGGCAGAGCAGCTATTTCGCCGACCAGCCCAACGCGGTCATCAGCCGGGGTCCACTGTTGCCCTTCGTCTCGACCAACGGGACCGTCTTCACCGCCGAGGGCGACAATGACACGGTCCTGCCGCGGGCCAACCTGCTGTTCCGGGCGAGCGATGCCATCAATCTCTACGCAACCTTCGGCAAGGGCCGGCGCTCGCCCATCGTCCAGCTTTCGGCGGCCCGGCCAGTCGCCGGTCAGCCCTCGGTGCCGCTGCGCCGCGACGTGCCTGCCGAAGTGATCTGGAACTATGAGGGCGGGGTGAAGGGCCGGTTGGGGCCGGTGAACACGACGCTCGGCCTGTTCTACCAGACCTACGACAATTTCCAGGTGACGGTGAACGAGGGCGGCCAGCTGGTGACGCGCAACGCCGGCTCGGCCAGCAACTTCGGGATCGAGACCGAGCTCAGCTGGTCGCCGACGCGGACCATCACCCTGTTCGGCAACGCCGCCTACATCGACGCCAAGATCGCCGACAAGCCCGAGAACGGCATCTTCGCCGGGGATCGGTTCCGCCTCCAGTCGAAGTGGCAGGCCGCTGGCGGGGTCGACGCCCGCTTCCCCCTCACCGACCGGTTCGACCTGTTCGTCACACCGACCGCGACCTACCAGTCGACCCTGTTCTTCGAGCTGCCGAACCGGCCGCTCATCTCGCAGGGGCCGGTCGCGCTGGTGAACGTGCGCGGCGGGATCGAGACCCGCGACGGCCGCTGGCAGCTGCTCGGCTTCGCGCGGAACGCGCTTGGCAAGGAGTATCTGATCGACGCCGGCAACACCGGCGGTGCCTTCGGGATCCCCACCTTCATCCGCGGGCTTCCCGCGCTCTACGGGGTGGAAGCCGCCTTCCGCTTCTGATCGGGGCCGCGGCCGTTCGTCGGCGGCACTCGTCAGTTCGTCGAAGCGCACGACCTCTGCCGAGCGGCAGCCGCGGCCTGTCGAGCAGCGCGGGCAGCAGGCGGCGGGCTCTGGCACAAGGCGGCCATGGCGCTGCCGGGGGCGGGTTCCCCCCCTCTCCCCGCCCCCGGCAGGTCAGCCACAACCACCAGCCTTGCCACAGGAGACCCGCCATGACGCTCTTCAGCTTCCCCCGCATCGCCCTTCCTGCCCTTGTCGCGGCCATTGCCGTCACCGGGCTGCAGACCGCCGCCTTCGCCGGAGCACCAGACGCCCGGACGGCCAGCCTATCCTACGCCGGGCTCGACCTCGCCACGCCCGAGGGCCGGCAGACGCTCGACGGCCGGATCGCCCGGGCGGTGCGCGATGTCTGCGCCGAGCCCGGTGTGCGCGACCTTGGCGCGCGCCAGCGCGAGCGCGCCTGCGCGGCCGAGACCCGCTCCGCGGTCGGCATGGTGCGCGACCAGCTCGTCGCCAACGCAATGGCAGGTGCGAACCGGACCGCAGCCGCAACTGTCGAGGTGCGCGCCGTCGACTGACGCCCAGCCCCCCTCGGAGACAGTCCAAAGCCCCCTCCCCAGGCTGTCTCGCGACCCCGCCCGGCGGCCCCGCCAGGCGGGGTTTCGCGCTGGAGGCCGAGGTCAGTTCCGGTCGAGAAGCGCAGCCTTGGCAGCGGCGAGGTAGGTGCGGCCGATCCGGACACTGGTGCCGTCGGCGAGTTCGGCGGCCCAGTTCCCCTGGCCATCGTGGACAAGCCGCGCGATCGCGCCGCGGCGGAGGATGGCGCTGCGGTGGACGCGGATGAAGGCGGCAGGATCGAGCCGTGTCTCGAGCGCCGAGATGGTCTCGTGGATGAGGAAGCTGCGGCCGGCGGTATGGAGCCGCATGTAGTCGCGCTCGGCCTCGATCCAGTCGATGGCGGCGACATCGAGCCGGACGAGCTCGCCGCGGCTCGGCACCCACAGCTCGGCAAGATGCGCCGGCGCAGTGGCGGGAGGCGGGGCGCCGGGTTCGGCGGGCTCGCCCTGCGGGCGAAGCCGGTCCTGGGCGCGCGCGACGGCGCGGGCGAGGCGCTCGGGGGCGACCGGTTTCATGAGATAGTCGGCAGCCTCGATGTCGAAGGCAGCAACCGCGAAGCTGTCGAAGGCGGTGACGAAGATGATCGCCGGGCGCGGCTTGCGGCCGGCGAGTGCGGCTGCAACCTCGATGCCGGTCATGCCGGGCATGGCGATGTCGAGGAAGAGGAGCTCGGGGGCGAGCGCGTCGACCAGACGGAGTGCCGCGGCGCCATCGCTGGCGGTGCCCACCAGCTGGAGCTCGGGCAGCCTGGCGCAGAGGATCTGGAGCCGCTCGACTGCGAGCGGCTCGTCATCGACGATGAGGGTGCGCAGCGGCATCGGGTTGGAGGGTGGGGCGGAGGAGGGGTGCGGTCAACCGGTGGGCGGCGGGCGTTCAGGCAGCAAAGGGCGTGGCCGGGCGGGACGCGCGGCGGCTGGCGGGGCGCGCACCCTGCCGCACGGCAGGCATCACGATGCGGGCGAGGAACCCGCCCGTCGGCCCCGGGCCGGCGACCAGCCGGGCCTCGTCGCCATGACGGGCGGCGAGGCGGGCGCGGACATTGGCAAGCCCGACGCCGCAGCCATCGGGCCGGGTTTCGCTGGCAGCATCGCCATCGTCGGCAACCTCGAGGATGAGGCGACCGGAATCGGAGAGGCGGGCGCCGATCCGGACGGTGACGGGCCGGCTGCTGCGCGAGACACCATATTTGATGGCGTTCTCGACCAGCGGCTGGAGGATGAGGGCGGGGACCGGGAGCTCTGCCAGCGCATCGGGGACATCGAGGGCGACCCGGAGCCGCTCGGGGAAGCGGACCTGCTCGATGTCGAGGTAGAGGCGCTGGAGGCGGACCTCCTCGGCGAGCGGGAGATCCTCGGCGGCGTCGCGGGTGAGCGAGGCGCGGAAGAAGTGCGAGAGGTTGAGGATCATCCGCTCGGCCTCGTCGACGGCGCCGCGCATGACGAGGGTGGAGAGCGCGTTCAGCGTGTTGAAGAGGAAGTGCGGGTTGACCTGGTAGCGCAGCGCGCGGAGCTCGGCCTCCTTGGCGGCGCGGGCATAGTGGGCAGCGGCGCGCTCTGCCGCCTGGACCTTGCCGGCGTAGAGAATGGCGATCCACATGACCGCCCAGGAGGCGATGAAGAAATACCAGTCGAGCGCCTGGCCGGTGATGACGACATGGGCCGGTTTCATCGCCCACATCGGGTCCTTCAGCATGTGGGCGATGGGAAAGAGGTAGAAGGCCGCGTAGTTGATGCAGGCATAGGCGAAGGCGAGCGGCACCGAGGCGAGGAAGGCAGCGGCGAGCAGCCTTCCGGTCGGCGCATTCTCGAACTCGCTGAGGAGGCGGTAGAGGATGAAGGTGAGGGCCATCGAGGCCAGCGTGACGATGCCCCGGCGCAGGAGCATCTCGTCCTGCGCGGGTGCGTCGCCGATGAAGGCGCGGAAGGTGGCGAGCGCGAAATAGACCGCCCAGAAGCCGGCGATCGAGAGGATGGCGAGGCGGGTGCGCGCGTCATCTGGCAGGAGGCGGCGTCGGGCGGCTGCGCGCAGGCGGGGCGGAGGCGATGGCTTCACCGCGATCGGCCTAGCAGAGGCGCAGGGGATCGGCGAGGCGCTTCGTCGAGTGCTGTCGGCCGTTGGTCGAGCGGGGTGGAGAGCCGCGCCGGTGTGGCCTTTCCCTGCCGGAGGCTTCGGGTTAGGCCATTGCACCGGGCACGGGCATGGAGACGGGCATGAAGGCGGGCATGGAGGCCGACATGGCGACGGGCATGGACGGGGATGGCGCGCACCCGCTTGCCGGGATCCTGGTCGTCGACCTGACCCGGGTGCTCGCCGGGCCCTATGCGACGATGCTGCTCGCCGATCTCGGCGCCCGGGTCATCAAGGTGGAAGCGCCGGGCACGGGCGACGATGCCCGCAGCTTTCCGCCCTTCGTCGAGGGCGAGAGCGCCTATTTCGCCAGCATCAACCGGGGCAAGGAATCGATCGCACTCGACCTCCGGGCGCCGGCCGACCGCGCCATCTTCGAGGCGCTGCTGGCGCGCGCCGACGTGCTCGCCGAGAATTTCCGCCCCGGCGCGCTGGCCCGGCTCGGCTATGGCTTCGACACGCTCGAGGCCCGCTTCCCGCGGCTCATCCTTGCGTCCACCAGCGGCTTCGGCCGGACCGGGCCCGAGGCGGCGCGCCCGGCCTACGACATCATCGTGCAGGCGATGGGCGGGATCATGAGCGTGACCGGCCACCCTGGCCAGCCGCCGGCGCGGGTGGGGAGCTCGATCGGCGACATCGTCGCCGGCATCTTCACTGTCATCGGGATC
>CALLWN010000341.1 GCA_938016505.1 uncultured Sphingomonadaceae bacterium | reverse complement strand
ATCCGCTTTGGCGAGAAGCTGGCAACCGACCATCTTTCGATCACCGATGCCGATTACGCTGCGCTCAGGGTCCATTTCAGCGAGGCCGAGATCGTCGAGCTCGGGATGACCTCTGCCTTTTTCGTGGGCTTCGGCCGGCTGGCGGCGACCCTGCACATGGTGGACGAGCTGCCACCCGCGTTCCAGGGGACGGAGCGGGTGGCGCCCTGGGGCAATGACCGGATCGAGGTGCGCTGAGGATGACAGGCGTGACGACCGACGCGACACGGGAGCCGGCCGCCGACCCGGAGCTCAACCTGTTCGACCCGGCGGTGCAGCAATGCCCCTGGCACGCCTACAGGCGGCTCAGGGACGAGGCGCCGGCCTACCGGCTTCCCGGCACCGACATCTGGGTGGTGACTCGCTACGAGGATGTGCGCCGGGTGCTGACCGATGTCGAGAATTTTCCGAGCAGCGCAGGCAACGCCCCCTACCGGATGGCCACCAACAACATCGAGCGGGCGAAGAAGGTGGCAGCGCGCTTCGCCGAAAAGGGCTGGGTGCCGGCCCCGACGCTCGCCGGGCGCGACGACCCCAACCACCGCCAGATGCGGGCGATGTTCAACGAGGCGTTCAAGCCCAGCCGGATCAAGGCGATCGACCCGCTGGTCGAACGCCTTGCCTATGACCTGATCGACGGCTTTCTCGCCGACGGGCGCTGCGAGTGGGTGAGCCAGTATTGCGTGCCGCTGCCGCTCTACATCATCGGCGAGCAGATGGGGGCGAAGCGGGAGGACATCTGGCGGATCAAGCGCTGGACGGATGCCTTCTTCCAGCGGATTTCGATGATGCTCCCCGAAGAGCTCGAGATGGAGATGGTGGACCGCGAGATCGAGGGCCAGCATTATTTCCAGGCGATCTTCGAGCGGCTGCGCCGGGAGCCGGACGACTCCCTCATCAGCGTGCTTGTCAACACCGTCATCGAGGAATGGGGCCGGCCGCTCAACGACAATGAGCTTCACGCCGAGATGATGGCCGACACCTTCGTCGGCGGCAGCGAGACCACGACCAACGCGCTTGCCGCCGGCATGAAGCTCCTGATCGAGAACAAGGATGTGTGGGCGCGGCTGCGCGCCGACCCCGACCGCTACCTCAGGACCTTCGTCGAGGAGGTGGTCAGGCTCGAGTCCCCGGTGCAGAGCCTGATGCGCTTCTGCGCGCGCGACACCGAGGTGGGCGGGATCACGATCCCGGCGGGCGCGCTCGTCAATGTGCGCTATGGGGCGGCCAACCGCGACGAGCGGGCCTTCGCCGACCCGGACCGGCTCGATCTCGACCGCGAGAAGGCGGGCGCGCATCTCGGTTTCGGCTCGGGCACGCACCACTGCCTCGGCGCACCGCTGGCAAGGCGCGAGCTGTGGTGGGGGTTCAGGGCGGTCATCGACCGGTTCGAGGACATGGACTTCGACGAGGGCAATGACTTCTCGTACCACCCGCACTTCCTGCTGCGGTCGCTGAAGCAGCTGAAGATCCGGTTCGTGCCGCGCCGGGCGTGAATCGGAGCAAGGCAGTCAGAATCTGCAGTCGCTGGGGCCTGCTGCCATGCTAGGGTGGCAGCAACGAGGAGAGAGGCCATGACCGTCGAGACCCACCGCACCTTCTGCCGCTTCTGCCACGCCAATTGCGCGATGCTTGTCGATGTCGAGGACGGGCGGGTGCTCGAGGTGCGGGGCGACCCGGACGACCCGGTCTACGGCGGCTACACCTGCATGAAGGGGCGCGAGCTTCCGGATTCGCACAATGCCGCACACCGGCTCACCCGGTCGCTGGTGCGTGGGGCGGACGGCCAGTTCCACGAGACTCCGATGGCCGACGCGCTCGCCTTTGTGGGGGATGGACTCCGGCGGATCATCGACCAGCACGGTCCGCACGCCGTTGCGCTGTTCATGGGCTCGGGCGGCTATCAGAACAGCGCGGCCTGGGCTGCGACCCAGGCGCTCGCCGCCGCGATCGGAACGCGGAACTTCTACACCTCGGTCACGCTCGACCAGCCGGCGAAGGTGTTCACGACCGCCCGCTACGGCAAGTGGATGGGCGGCGCAAACCTGTTCAGCGAGGCGGATGTCGCCTTCCTCGTCGGCAACAACCCCATCGTCTCGCACTATTCGCCGCCCGGCGGGGTGCCGCCGTTCAGCCCGTCGCGCCGCATCCGCGACCGCAAGCTGGCCGGCATGAAGCTGATCGTCGCCGACCCGCGGCTCGCCGAGGTGGGGATGCTGGCCGACATTTACCTGCCCGTGAAGCCCGGCGAAGACCCGGCGCTGCTGGCCGGCATGCTCAGGGTCATCATCACCGAAGGCCTCCATGACCGCAATTTCGTGGCAGCGCATGTCGACGGGTTCGAGGCGCTCCGGGACGCTGTCGAGCCGTTCACGCCCGAGGTGGCTGCAGCGCGCGCCGGGGTGGAGGCCGAGGCGCTGGTCAAGGCGGCGCGGATGTTCGCCAATGCCCAGCGCGGCTGTGCCGTGACCGGGACCGGGCCGGAGATGGCGGGCAATGGCACGCTGACCGAATATCTGGTCACTGCGATGAACACGCTGTGCGCCCGGTTCCAGCAGGAAGGCGAGAAGGCGGCCATTCCGCGGGTGTTCACGCCTGCAACCCCGCGCAAGGCGCAGGTGGATGCCAAGGTGCCGCTCTACGGCGCGGAAGGGATGGCGAAATCGCGGTTCCGCGGGCTCGGGCAGCTTGGCGTCGAGATGCCGTGCAACGTGCTCGCCGACGAGATCTTGACGCCGGGCGAAGGCCAGATCCGGGCGCTCGTCTCGGTGGGCGGCAATCCGGAAGTGGGCTTCCCCAACCAGCTCAAGATGCGCCGGGCGCTCGATTCGCTCGAGCTCTTCGTGCAGGTCGACCCGTGGAT
>CALLWN010000340.1 GCA_938016505.1 uncultured Sphingomonadaceae bacterium | reverse complement strand
TTCTGGGGAGCAGCGTTACTTTCAACGGGAGGTGGTTGCTCGGCAGCGGTCGTGGGAACCATGCCCGGTGGGCGCGGGTGGGAGCCTCGGACAATTCTGCGGGATGAGTGGGGGACTATTGAGTCCGCCTGGCCGCCGGGCAACGACCGTATCGGAGGCGCGAAGCGGCATTGTGGAAGGAGTGCCGCGGGGTTGGGATGGTGGGGCCCGAACGGGCGCATGGCTCGGCTGGCGGTGCGGGGCTGTTCGGCTTGCCGGAGGGCGCCGGGCGGTTCCGCTGCCGGTTATCGCCGCACCCGCCAGAGCAGCGCCAGGAGGAGGTAGAGGAGGAGGCCGGCGGGACCGGCCATGAGGGTGAGGAACAGGCAGGGCAGGAGGAGCCAGCCGGGCATGTTGCGGCGGCCGGCATCCTCGGCTTCCCAGGTGCCGACGAAGAGGTCGAAGGCGAGGAAATGGATCCAGCCGCCGAGGATCGCCTCGCGGCGGGTGAACAGCGCCTCGACCCCGGCAAGGGTCGAGAAGCCGGCGCCTTCGGGAAGGCCGGGGCCGAGGGCGATGCCGCGGGCGAGAAGCGCCACATAGAGCCCGGCAAGCAGCGCTGCGACGAGGCGGGCGGCCATGACGAGCGGCGCGCGGGACCGCCTGAACACGGCGACTGCGAGCAGCGCCCAGCCGGCGAGCGCGCCAGTGCTGGCGAGCGCGAAGAGGGTTTCGGCATTGGCCAGGGGGCGCTCCTTCGCTACGGTCGGGCGGTGATGCCGCTTCAATCTCCTGCCGCGCGGGCGGTTGCAAGGACGGATGGCGACGCACCCGGGGCGATGGGCGAAAGGGCACGCCGTGGCTGACGCGCCGGGCCACGTGCGGCCGCCGGTTTCGCCGCGGGTCGCGCCCATGCTGGCAGCAGGCGCTGCCGAGGCCTTCGCCATTCTCGACCGGGCCCGCGCCCTGGCCGAGGCCGGCCGGGACGTGATTGCGCTTTCGATCGGCCAGCCGGAGAGCCCGCCGCCAGCCGCTGCAATCGAGGCGGCACAAGCCGGGCTTGCCGCCGGGCGAACGGGCTATGCCCCGCTGCTGGGAGAGCCGGCGCTGAGGGCGGCGATCGCGAAGGCGCGCGGGGTTTCGGCCGACGAGGTGGTCGTGCTCCCGGGCGCACAGGCGGCGCTGGCGGCCGTGCTGCACCTCATCTGCGGCGAGGGCGATGAAGTGCTTTCGCCCGACCCGCACTATGCGACCTATGCCGGGACTGCTGCGGCGGCGGGCGCGCGGCTGGTGGGGGTGGCGATGGCGCCGCCCGCATTCGCGCTCGACGTGGCGCGCCTTGCGGCCGCCGTCACGCCGCGGACCCGGGCCATCCTTGTCAACACGCCGGCGAACCCGACCGGGCGGGCGATTTCCGCCGAGGGGTTCCGGGCGCTGGCGGCGCTGTGCGAGGCGCACGACCTGTGGCTCATCTCGGACGAGGTCTACGGGTCGCTGGCCCATGGGGGTGGGCATGTGTCGGCGCTGGCGCACGGGCCTGCGGAGCGGACGATCCTGCTCGACAGCCTTTCGAAGAGCCATGCCATGACCGGGTTCCGGGTTGGCTGGGCGATCGCGCCGGCCTGGCTGATGCCGGCGTTCGAGGAATGGTCGGCGGCGGCCATCTTCGGGGTTGCGCCGTTCGTGCAGGAGGCAGCGGTGGCAGCGCTCGGCGTGCCGGAGGCGGAGATGGCAGCCTATCGGGCCGGCTTCGCGCGGCGGGCGCGGCTCGCAGTCGAGATGCTGGGCGGCCTTCCGGGGTGCGCGCTGGCGCCGCCCGATGGCGGGATGTTCGCCTTTCTGCGGGTGGGGGGCCTGCGGGTGGGGGACGACGACATCGGCTTCGCCCGCGCGCTCCTCGAGGCGACGGGGGTGTGCGTGCTGCCCGGCTCGGCCTTTGGCAGCGCCGGCCGGGGCCATGTGCGGCTGAGCCTGACGGCTGATGACGCACGCCTCGCCGAAGGGCTTTCGCGGCTTGCCGGGTTCGTGGCCGGCCGGGCAGGGGCAAGGTGGTGATTCGGGTCCTGCTCCTGCTGCTGGCTGGCCTTGCCGCGGGTTGCGCGACGGCACCCGGGCCGGCGCGGGTGGAGGACGAGGCGCAGCGTCTCGATGAGGCGAAGCGTCTGGCCGACGCGCGCGCGCTTGCCGACCGGTTCCAGGCCGAGCTGATGGAGGCGCTGCAGGCGGCGATCGCGGCCGATGGCACGGCTGGGGCAGTGACGGCCTGCTCTGCCATTGCGCCGGCGCTCGCCGAACGGCTGTCGGAAGAGAGTGGCGCAACCGTCAGGCGCACCGCGCTCCGGGTGCGCAACCCTGCCTCGGCGCCCGACGCGTTCGAGCGTGGCGCGCTGGTGCGTCTGGCCGAAGCGCCGCTCGATGCGGCCGGCCGGCCGGCCGAGGTGCACGGCGTTGAAGCCGGCCGATGGCGCTATCTGCGCGCCATTCCGACCCGCGGGGTTTGCCTGCAGTGCCATGGCGAGGCGATTGCCCCCGACGTGCGCGCAGCGATCGCCGAAGCCTATCCGGCGGATGCTGCAACCGGGTTCCGCGAGGGCGAGCTGCGCGGCGCCTTCTCGATCAGCTGGCCCCTGTCATCGGGCCGGTGACCCGCTGGTGGCCTCAGGCGTTGCTGGCGCAAGCCCCCGGTTCCTGAGAAGGGCGTCGGGGGTGGGCATGCGGCCGCGGAAGGCCACGTAGCTTTCCGCCGGGTCGCGGCTGTTGCCCATGCCGAGGATCTCGCGGCGATAGCGGGCGGCGACCCCGGTATCCCAGGCGCTGCCGGCCTCCTTCCAGGCGTCGAAGGCGTCGGCCTCGAGCACTTCGGCCCAGGTGTAGGCGTAGTAGCCGGCGGCATAGCCGCTGCCCTGGAACAGGTGGGTGAAGTGGGCGAGGCGGTGGCGCATCCCGATCGACTCGGGGACGCCGAGCCGGGCGAGCGTGGCGGCCTCGAACGCGCGGGGGTCGAAATCGGCGGGGATTTCGGTCAGCTGGTGGAGTTCCATGTCGACCATCGCAGAGGCGAGCTGCTGGACCGTCAGATAGCCCTGGTTGAAGGTGCGGGCGGCGAGCACGCGCTCGAGCAGCGCCTGCGGCATGGCTTCGCCGGCGGCGTTGCGGGCGAAGCGGGAGAGGATTTCGGGCTCGGTCACCCAGTGCTCGTAGACCTGGCTCGGGAACTCGACGAAGTCGCGGTAGA
>CALLWN010000339.1 GCA_938016505.1 uncultured Sphingomonadaceae bacterium | reverse complement strand
CTCCTCGAGCACCTTCAGCATTCCGCCCTCCTTGACCTCTCCCGCCCACAGCCGCCTCGCACGCCCCGCGTCAACCCCGGCATGGCAGGAGGATTCCCGCCGCCACCGCCAGAACCCATGGGTAACAATTGTTAACCCTTGGCCATACTTGCGGAAAACCCGGATTCACCCCACATCGGCCCGGTACCCAGCCACCCGTTCCGGAGTCCCGCCATGTTCCGCACCCTCGTCACCCTCGGCGCCGCCGCAGCGCTTGCCGCCCCGGCCGCCGCCCTCACCGTCGTCGACCTCGACGGCCGCACCAACGCCTCGTGGAACGGCACCAACGCCGTCTCCCTCACCCTCGGCCAGGGCCGCTACCAGGTCCGCTTCGTCGAGGGCGCCTTCACCTCCCACAACCGCTGGAGCGGCACCGCCACCGGCTGCAACAGCGCCGGCACCAGCTGCACCCGCGGCTGGGAAAACATCGCCTTCTTCTATCTCGGCGCCAACGACTTCGACCGCACCAACGACCTGCGCGTCGGCGAGTTCGCCTACTTCAAGACCAGGCCCGGCGCCTTCGCCAACGCGCTGTCCTACCTGACCGAGTTCGTCGTCCCCGCCGGCGGCGCCACCGTCAGCTTCTACATCCCCGACACCAAGGTCACCGACAATGTCGGAGGCGTCAGCCTCGGCGTCTCCGCCATCCCCGAGGCCAAGACCTGGGCCATGCTCATCGCCGGCTTCGGCCTCGTCGGGCTCGCCATGCGCCGCCGCCGCACCGAGGCCGCCGCCCACACCGCCTAGGCCCGGGCCTCGAGCAGCGCCAGGAACCGGGCGGCGGCCGCAAAGGCCGCCGCCCGCTCCGCCCTGAGCGCCAGGGCCTCGGCATCCGCGCCCCAGCGCCCGGCCTGCCAGT
Organism: uncultured Sphingomonadaceae bacterium; assembly: GCA_938016505.1. Classification (GTDB taxonomy): domain Bacteria; phylum Pseudomonadota; class Alphaproteobacteria; order Sphingomonadales; family Sphingomonadaceae; genus Thermaurantiacus. The sequence continues at coordinate 3,447 of CALLWN010000339.1, read as the reverse complement.
CGGAGTCGAGCTCGGCCGCAGCAAACGCCTCGTCCGCCGCCATCAGCCCGCCGGCAACCGCAAGCCCCAGCACCACCGAGCCCGAAAGCCGCACCAGCGGCGACAGCCCCGCCAGCCGGAAACTCCCCATCCCGCCGAGCTTCGCCTCCAGCCGCGCCAGCGTCGCCGCCGGCTGCTCCACATGCACCACGCCCGCCGTCCGCCGGAACACAAGGCCATGGGCCCGCTCCACCGCCTTCAGCGCCGGCTCCCACGCCGCCACCTGCCGCCCCACCAGCTCTGCCGGCCCCTCGGCCCGGTAGCAGGTGAGATCGCTCGCCCCATAGGCGGCAAGCCCGGCGGCAAAGCCCGCCACGTCGGGCGCCACCACGTCGATCGCGGCATTGGCAAGCCCGGAGAGCGCCATCGCCCGCGGCTCCAGCTTCTCGCCCACCCCGGCCCATTCGGCCGCGATCGCTTCCGCAAGCTCCGCCGAGGGCACGGCGAGCAGCGCCCGCCCGGGCGTGCGCACCGGCCGGCCATCGAGCAGCACGCCATGCCCGCCGGCAACCGGCGCCGCAACCGCCTGCGCCCAGAACCGCTTCACCGCCGCCTGCCCACCCCGAACAGCCGCGGCGCGAAGGTCACGAGGCCCCCGCCCGCCAGCATCAGCGCCAGCCCCGCAACCGGGCTCGCCGCGCCCAGCGGCCCGGTCCCTGCCACCCACAGGCCGAGAACCGCAAGCCCCACGCCCAGCAGTCGCACCAGCGTCATCCGCCACAACAGCCGCTCGGCGGGGTCGCGCTCAGCCAAGGAGAAGCCCGAGCAGCGCCGCCGCATCGCCGGCCACCGCCTCGGCGCCTGCCGCCCGCAGCTCCTCACCCTCATGATAGCCCCAGTCGACCCCGATCGCCCTGACGCCGGCCGCCGCCCCCATGCCCATGTCGAACACCGTGTCACCGATCATGACCGCCCGCTCGGCCGCAACGCCCGCGTCGGCGAGGCAGGCCATCAGCATCGCCGGGTGCGGCTTCGAGGGGTGGCGGTCGGCGGTGTGCAGAGTCACGAAATGGTCCGCGATCCCGTGGCGGTCGAGGCACAGCGCCAGCCCCCGGTCGCTCTTGCCAGTCGCCACCCCGAGCAGCCAGCCCGCGGCCACCAGCGCGTCGAGCGCCTCGCGCACCCCCGCGTACATCGGCTCGGCCTCCAGCCGCCGGTCGGCGCGCAGCCGCTGGAACGCCCCCCGGTAATCCTCGGCCATCCGGGCATGGAGCCCGGCATCGGCATCGGGCAGCAGCGCCTGCATCGCCTCGACGAGGCTGAGCCCCACCACCCGCCGCACCCGGTGCGGGTCCGGCGCAGGCAGCCCGAAGGCCGCGAACGTCCCCTCCATCGCCCGCACGATGTTCGCCGACGAATCGACCAGCGTCCCGTCGCAGTCGAACACGGCGAGCTTCACGCCCCGCCCTCGTCCGCCTCGAGCCCGAGCAGCGCCAGGCTCTCGGCGAAATGCGGCGGCGGCTCGGCCACCACGTCGAGCTTCCCCCCGCCCGGCAGGTCGATGACGAGCCGCCGCGCGTGCAGGTGCAGCTTGCGCGAGACCCCGCCGGTCAGGAACGCGCCGGCCCCGCCATATTTGCCATCCCCCACGATCGGGTGGCCGATCGCAGCGGCATGCACCCGCAGCTGGTGGGTCCGCCCCGTCAGCGGCCGCATCTCGACGAAGCTCACCCGGTTCCCGGCCCGGTCCATCACCCGGATCCGCGACACCGCGCTCTGTCCCTTCGGATCGGGCTGCATCTTCTCGCCCCCCGTCCCCGGCTGCTTGCCGATCGCCATGTCCACCCGCATGTCGGCAAGGTCCGGCACGCCCACCAGCAGCGCCCAGTAGAGCTTCCTCGTGTCCCGCGTCGCAAAGCACCGCCCGAAGAAGGCCGCCGCCCGGGCCGAGCGCGCCAGCAGCAGCACGCCCGACGTGTCCTTGTCGAGCCGGTGCACCAGCCTGGGCCGCTCGCGCGCCCCGAACCGCAGCGCGTCCAGCATCCCGTCCACATGCACCGCCGTCCTGGTCCCGCCCTGCACCGCAAGCCCCGGCGGCTTCGCCAGCACCAGCGCATGCTCCGAACGGTGGATGACGAGGCTCTGCACGAACGCCGCCTCCTCCGCCGAGAGCGGCCGCGCCTCGCGCACCCGCAGCGCCGGGCGGGCGGCGTCCGGCTCCTCCTCGGGCAGCGTCACCAGCTGCCCCGCCACCACCCGGTCGCCCGGCTTCGCCCGCCCGCCGTCGAGCCTCAGACGCCCGGTCCGGGCCCAGCGCGCCACTGCAGTGAACGGCACACCCGGCAGGTTCCGGCTCACCCAGCGGTCGAGCCGGATCCCGTCATCGCCCTCGGCCACCGTGAAGGTCCGGCTCACACCAGGCTCCGCATCACGAACAGGCCAAGCCCGAGCCCGAGCGCGGCCAGCACCACCGAGCCCAGCGCATAGCCCGCCGCCATCCCGAAGGCCCCCTTCTCGACCAGCAGCCACAGCTCGAGGCTGAAGGCCGAGAAGGTCGTGAACCCGCCCAGCACCCCCACGCCGAGGAACAGCCGAACCCCCTCGTTCGCGCCCCGCGCGGCCAGCCACCCGGCAAGCAGCCCCATGAACAGGCCGCCGGCGAGATTCACGAGGAAGGTCGCCGAGGGCCACACGCCAGCCCCCACCAGCCGCCCGACGCCATAGCGCGCACACGCACCGAGCGCGCCGCCGGCCGCAACAAGAACAAAGGACCACATCGCCCGCCTTATAGGCAGGAGCGCAGGCCCCTCGCACCCCCGAAGTTTCAGGCAACGCCGAAGGTCCAGCCCTCGGTCCGCGCCACCTCCGCCGAAAGCCCCTCGGGCGCCCACCAGCGCGGCTCGCCCGCCATCACCCGCAGCGCCGCGGCCGCCACCAGCACGTCGGTCTCATGGTCGCTGAACCGGCCCTGCGGCGCGTCGCTGCCAAGCGCCGCCAGCGCCGCGGCAAGCCCCTCGGAGTCGCGGATCTTGCCGCCCCGCCCCCCGGCCCGCTGCAGCATCGCCCGGGTGTAGATCTCGACCAGGGTGCGCGGCGCCACCGGGTCGACCGGCCACACCGCCCAGCCCCCCGGACCAGCCCCCGGGCCAGCTCCCGGACCAGCCCCCGGACCGGCCCCGCGCAGCCGGTGCAGCAGGCGCATGCCCGAAAAGCTGGCGCGGGCCACCTGCGCTGCCCCCACGCAGTCGAACAGGGTCGAGGCCTTGCCCCCGCCGCCGGCGTTGAACCGCTGCTCGCACACCCGCCAGCGCAGATAGCCGGCCTTGGCGCCATCGGCCGCCCCCATCCAGAAATGGGCCCGCGCGCAGCCTTCCATGAAGCCGTGCGCGCCAAGGTCGGGGTCGTCCGCGCACGCCGCATCGACCAACGCCCAGAACGCCGGCCCGGCCGCGGGCGCCGCCATCCCGG
>CALLWN010000338.1 GCA_938016505.1 uncultured Sphingomonadaceae bacterium | reverse complement strand
GGCCCCCGCCGAGAAGGGGAACCGTCCACCACCACTGCCCGGCCGTGAGGCTTGCCGAGAGCAGCTGATACTTGGCGAGAAAGCCGCCGCTCGGCGGAAGGCCCATGATCGACACTGCCGCGATCGCGAAGGCGAAGCTGGCGACGGGAAGCGCGCTGCCGATCCCGTCGAGCGAGTCGAGCCGGTCGTCCATCGCCGCTCGCATCATCGCCCCCGCGCCCAGGAACAGGGCCGCCTTGGCCAGCCCGTGCGACAGCGCCTGGAACATCGCCCCGCTCCACGCCCCGGCGCTCCACGGCCCGGCCGCGGCCGGGCCGCCGGCGAGCGGCAGCGCCAGCAGCAGGTAGCCAAGCTGCGCCACCGTCGAACAGGCGATGATGCGCTCGAGCCGGCCCTGCCGCAGCGCCATGGCTCACAGCCGCAGCAGAAGATAGGCCGAGGCCTTGACGACCAGCGCCGACAGGAGGGCGCTTGCCGGCGCAGGCGCGGCCGCATGGGCCGGGGGCAGCCAGCCGTGGAACGGGAACAGCGCCGCCTTGGCGAACAGGCCGAGCGTGGCGGCAAGGGCGGCGACCGCCATCGCGGGCGTTGCCGCCATCCGCAGCGCCAGCTGCCCGATATCGAGCGTGCCGTGGGCTGCGAAGATGAGCGCGGTGCCGACAAGATGGGCGAGCGACCCGCCGAGAGCCACCAGCAGGTAGCGCATCGAAGCCAACCTTGCCGCCCCTCCACCGGGCAGCAGCACCAGGCCCACCCCCGCGATCGTCACCAGCTCGAGGGCAACATACAGGCTGAACAGGTCATCGAGCAGGAAGAGCGCGGCAACCGCGGCCTGGCCGGCGTGGAACAGCGGCCAGAAGGCGAACGGCTCCCGCCGCTCGGGAGAGGGGCCATACCAGTGGAGCGCGAACATCGCCGCTGCGCCGCCCGAGGCGGCCGCCATCAGCAGGAAGGCGGCTGCCATGCCGTCGGCGCGCAGCCGGATTCCAAGCGGCGGCACAAACCCGCCAAGGACCAGCTCGGCAGGAACCGCAACGGCGATGCGGACCGCAACCAGTGCCGACAGCAGCGCCGCCGGCGCTGCCAGAACCCGCGCCCGGGGGCCGGCGGGAATGGCGAGAAGTGCGGCCGCCGTCGGCACGAGGATGGCAAGGGCAAGCTCATTCATCCGGCGGCGCGACGGTCTCGAGGCCGCGGGCTAGCGCAATGCCGATCGCGATCGCAGCCAGCGCGACCACGATCCCGGTGATGACCATTGCCTGCGGCACCGGGTCGGGCCCGGTCGGAAGCGGTGCGCCCAGCATCCGCCCCGACAGCCCGCCAAACATCAGGAACAGGCCGCTTCCGGCCACGTTGAAGCCGATGAGCCTGCGCACCAGGTCGGCGCCGCCGACGAGGCCGGCGAAGCCGACAGCGACGAGCAGGGCCCCGAGCAGCGCGAAGGGATCAGCGAACAGGCTCATCGCCCAAGCTGCGGCGGCCCGACGACGAGGAGCGCAAGGGTCGCCGCAATCGAGACGGCCAGACCGAACTCCACGGCAAGAACCGCAGGCTTCTCGAAGCCGGGAGGCCAGCCGAACATGGTCCCGAAGGCCGTCCCGAGAAGCCCGGCGGCAAGGAACAGGGCCGGCCCCGCCACCAGCAGCAGGCGGATTGCAGCAGAGCCCGTGGCCGGCGCCGCCACGCGGTCGGCCATCATCGCGAGCAGCCACATGGCGGCAAGGACCGTGCCACCCTGGAAGGCGCCACCCGGGGCGCTGGCCCCGGTCCAGACCAGATAGGCGCCGGTCACCAGGCCGACCGGCGGCAGCAGCCGGCCGAAGGTGGAGAGGAGGCCGGCCGGCCGCACCCGCTGGCGCGCGGTGGCAGGCCCGCCCCATTGCGCCTCGGCGGCAAGGGCCCACACGGCAACGAGCGCGACGCCGAGCACCACCGTCTCGAGGAAGGTGTCCCAGCCGCGGTAGGAGAGGAGCACGGCAGTGACCGGATTGTCCGCTCCGGCCCGTCCGAGCTCGGCCATGGCCCGCGCGCCGAGCGTCTCGCCGGGGGCGCGGCCGATGTCGGCCACCGCCACCATCAGCGCGGCAGCAGTGGCGGCCGCGACTGCCACCGGGAGTGCACGCAGCCTTGGCGCGGGCCCGGCGCTCGCGCCGGGTGCCGCCTGAAGCATGAGCACGCCGGTGAGCCCGGCGCCGATCGCGGCTTCCGCAAGCGCCACGTCGACTGCCCCCATGCGTACCCACAGCAGCGACACCAGCACCCCGTAGGCAATGAACAGTGCAATCGCCGCAAAGCGGCTGCGCGCAGCCACGCTGGCAAGGCCGAGCGCCAGCGCGGACAGCGCGAGAAGCCAGTCGAACAGCGCGCTCACGGCCGTGGCTCCCGCGGCCGCGGCCGGGCGGCCCGGGCGATCAGCTGGCCCGCAGTGGCGGCCGCCAGCATCGCGAGCAGCCAGATGAGCAGAAGCCGGGCAACCACAAGAACATCCCCGGCCAGCAGCGCGACCCCGGCGGCAACAAGGCCAAGCCCGAGCGTGTCGGCCTTGGTGAGCGCATGGAGCCGCGCGTGCAGGTCGGGGAAGCGCAGCAGCCCGACCGTGCCGGCAAGGAAGAACAGGACACCGGCCCCGACCAGCGCGGCGGCAAGCGGCCCGGTCATGGATCCTCCTCCGGATCGCCAGTCCCGTCCGCACCGAGGCTTTTCACGAACGCCACCGACGCGAACGCGCCGAGCAGCGCGAGGAGGATCGCGACATCGAGGATCGCCCGCCGGTCCATCTGCACTGCGAGCAGCAGCAGCATGGCGATCCCGCCGGTCCCGGCGAGCTGCGCGCCCATCATCCGGTCGGCAGGCGTCGGCCCCAGCCCGACCCGTACCAGCCCGCCCGCCACCGACAGCAGCAGCAAAATGAGCGCGCCGTCGAGGAGGTCAGCCATCGACGCCCGCGCGCGCCAGGCGGTCCTCTTCCGCCGCGATCAGGGCAGCAGGATCGCCCCGGGTGTCGAGGCAGTGGACCAGGAGCATTCCGCCCTCGCTGCCGGCGGCGAGCGAGCCGGGCGCAAGGCTGAGCGTGCTCCCGAACACCACGCGCGCCGCGCCGTCAGGGAGCCGCGTCGGGTGGCGGATCCAGCCGCGCGCAACCGGAATTTCCGGTCGAAGCGCGCGCAGCGCGACATCGATCCCGGCCAGGATCCCACGCCACAGAAACCCGGGGAACAGTCGCACCAGCGGCGCCAGCGGCAGCGCCGAATCCGTTTCCCGGGTGAGACCGCGGGCGAGGAGGGCCGCTGCCGCAGCCGCGACGAGCCCGGGAAGCAGGGCCGCCGCCTCGGCTGCCGTCAGCACCAGCCACAGCGCGTAGAGCAGAGCGAAGCGCTTCGTGGCCCGCAACATGACCCGGCCTCCTCGTCCCGGCGGCCCCGGACCCTGGCGTGCCACCTCGATGCTCCGCCAATCTGGGTGCCGCCCGACGGGCCGTCAATTTTCCGCCCGCCGCTGCCCCGCCCGGGGCCGGCGCGCCCGGCGCCCGAGGTCCATCCTGACGCCGAGCACCGCCATCAGGATGATCGCTGCAAGCACGGTGGCGCTCACCACAAGGTTCTGCCCGCCGCGGCCGAGCGGGAACAGGAAGTTCCACTTGTGGAGCATGCTGAAGCTCCAGCGCTCGGGCTTCTCGGAGTCGGCGGTGCGGTCGGCAAGCACGCCGGTTGTCGTGTCGACGAACAGGGTCGCGTTGACCGGCGCGCCATAGTCGAGCTGCCAGACCGGAAGCCGCTTGTTGCGGAAGTCATATTCGGGGCCGAAGCGGGTGACGAGCCGGGCCGAGCGCACCGCATCGCGGGAGACGCCGGTGAAGCGCTCGCCGAGCTGCAGGGCGATCTCGCGGTCGCCGCCGGCGAACGGCGCGCCGGTTGCGGCATCGATGTAGAGCGCCGGGCCGGTGGGCTGGATCCCGGCGAAGCGGGCGTTGCGGATGGCCTCCGGCGTCGCTGGCGCGCCCGCGCGGTCACCGGCAAGGCCCAGCCGGTAGAGGAGCCTGCCGTCGGCAGTGGTGACGAGCGAGACATTGCCGATCTCGAGCCCCTGCGTCAGTTCGGGCCAGGCCTCGGCAAGCCGGATGGAGTCGGTCACCTTCACTGGCGGCGAGAGGGTGAGGACCCGCGCGGGCTGGTCCCAGCCATGCTGGAGCAGGTGGAAGATCCCGCTCGCCGACAGCATCAGGACGGGGAGGGCAAGGGCATAGCCGGCAACCCGGTGCCACCCGCGCGCGCCGGGCGCCCGGGCCGACCTGCGGATGAGGAGCAGCATCGCCGTGCCGGTGACGGCGAGCAGGACGATCGCGCCGACGAGCAGGGTCATGAGCACGATGCGGACCCACTCGGCCCCGGCCGGCAGGAAGCTCCAGGTGTGGACCAGCTGGAACAGCCGCTGGACCCCGAGCTTCCAGCCATCGTCGACCGCAGCGACCGCCCCGGTCTCGGTGTAGATGGTGTAGCGCAGATCATCGGGCCGGTCGAAATGGACCCGCCAGACCGGGAGCAGCCGGTTGACCGCCGGATAGTCGGCCGAGAATTGCGTCACCCATTCGACCCGGCGGACCGGCGCTTCGGGCAGCCCGGCATGATGGCGGGCGAGGAAGATCGCCTGCGCCCGGTCATGGCCGGGGAGCTCGGCGCCATCGGCGAGGCGGAAGTAGCGCCGCGGCGCATCCTGCCGCTCGGTGACCTGGAGCAGCGTCTCGCCGGGCCCGGCGACCAGCCGGATGGCGGCAGCCTCGGCGATCCCGGCGGCGCGCAGGATCTCCGGGATGGGCCGGCTGCCGGAAAGGTCGATCGGCTGGCGCAGCGGCATGAACACCGCCTGCTGCGGGCCGAAGCTCGTCATCAGCGGGTGGAGCAGGCCAGAGCCGCCCCACAGCAGCAGCGCGATCCCGCCGAACAGCGCAAGGACCTGGTGCCAGCGGATGGCCAGCAGGCGAAGGCCCTGCCGCCGCCTTGCACCTGCAGCTGCGATGGTGCGGGGGGCGAGGCCGGCATCGGTTGCATCGGTTGCCATGACTATGCTCCCTGTGAGACTGAGGGGTCAGAAGCGGGCGCGCAGGCCGCCGAAGGCAGCCCGGCCCTGGCCGGGGGTGAAGGCGGGGCTGCGCTCGAGCGCCTGGTTGACGTTGGTCGCCACATTCGAGATGTGGACCGTGTCGAAAAGGTTCTCGACCGAGCCGAACAGTTGCAGCCGCCTGCCGACATCGAGCCCGAAGGTCAGGCCGACAAGGTGGTAGCCGGGCGCCTGCGTGGTGTTGGCCTGGTCGACGAACGCCCCTTCCGGGATCCAGCGCAGGTTGCCGCCGAGATACCAGCCGCGGCCGTCGACCCGGGCCTCGCTCGCAAGCACATGGCGCGGCACGCCGGCCAGCCGGTTGTTGCCGAACCGCGGGTCATCGTCGAACCGGAAGTCGGAGAAGGTCCACACCTGCCGGAGCACGAGGTCGATCCGGCCACCGAGCGCGCCTGACAGCAGGAAGAGGTCGAGCCCGGCCTCGATCCCCTGGTGGAGCGTGCGGTCGGCATTGATCGTGAAGGAGGAGCGGCCGCTCGGGGCGAGCAGGTCGATGAACTCGTCGCGTATCGCCGAGCGGTAGACGGCAAGGTCGAAGGCGAGGATGCCGCGCTGGCCGCGCGCGCCCAGTTCGGCGGTCCAGGCGCGCTGGGCATCGAGCGGTGCGAACGGGAAGGCGCCGCCCGCAGTCAGGTCGGCAATCGAGGGTGGCTCGAAGCTGCGGCTGGCATTGGCGAAGATCTGGACATTCTCGGCCGGCGTGTAGAGCAGCCCGATCCGCGGGTTGAACTGGCGGTAGGTCTCCCGGCCCGAGACGGCGTTCTCGATGGCGCGCACCTTGCGCAGCGCGGCCGCGAACTGGCCTCCGGCCACCAGCCGCAGCCGCTCGGCAAGCGCCGCGTCGACCTGCGCATAGGCCACCACATTGGCGCTGTCCTGGTCGGACCGGTTGCGCAGCGCGCCGCGCTCACCCGACACATTGGCCCAGGTGCGGGCATCGTTGGATCCCCGGTTGGCCTGCACCCCGACCAGCCATTCGACCGGCGACCGCTCGGCCGAGCCGGCATTGCCGAGCTCGGCGAAGGCGCCGAACTCGGTCTCGTTCTGGTCGATGATGCCGGCAAAGCGGGTGATGGCATGGTCGAGGTCGCGCAGGCTGACCCAGCCCCCGGCCTCGAGCCGGGCCGTGCCGAGATCGGCCACGGTGCGGTTGGCAAGGCGGATCACGCCGAGGTTGCGGTCCCAGTCGTCGGCGACCGGCCCGGGGTCGAGCACGATCGGCGGGCGGCCGGGCACCGGGCTCGGGATGGTCACCGGGCGTCCCGCCGCGCGCGGGCTGGCAAGCGCGTCGGCGAGCGAGAGCCCGCCGGCAAGCTCGAAATTGTCCTGGAGCGCAGTCATGTGGAAGCGGGTCTCGACCCGGTCGGCAAGGCGCAGCCCGAGGTTGGCGAAGCCATAGACGCTTTCGACCGCGCTGTGCGCGCGGTAGCCCTTGGTGGAAAGCCCGGTCACGCCGGCCCACCAGTCGCCCCGGCCGGCCTCGCCACCGGCCTGCACGCTCACCCGGATGGTGTCGAAGCTGCCGCCCTCGACCCGCACGGCAAGCGGCGTCTGCATCGACCGGCCCGTCGGCGAGACGATGTTGATGGCGCCGCCCAGCGCTGCCGCGCCATATCGCAGGCCGTTCGCCCCCTTGTAGACCTCGAGCCGGCCGATCGAGACCGGGTCCACTTCCTGGAACTCGGTCGAGCCGGAGGCGCGGGTGATGGGGATGCCGTCGCGCAGCACGGTCAGCCCACGCCGCTCGAAGCCGGAGTTGAGGCCCGAGCCGCGGATCGAGATCCGGCTCTCGCGCTGCGCCGAGGTGTCGGCGAACACCCCCGGAGTCCACAGCAGCGCGTCGCCGAGGCTCTGGGTGAAATCGTCGGCGAAGCTCTCGGCCTCGACGAAGCCGATCGCGCCGGGCACCCGCTCGAGCAGGCGCCGGGCCTCGGCGTCCGAGGGTGCGGTGAGTGTGCCGGCACGCGCTGCCGTGACCACGATCTCGTCGAGGGTGGCGCGGTTGCCGACCCCCTGGGCGAGGAGCGGCGTCACCGGTGCGAGGAGGCCAAGGGCGAGAGGTGCGGCAAGGGCTGCGCGGCGCGCAGCGCGGCGGTCGGTATGCAGCATGGAGGCAAGGGTCCGGTCTTGAAAGGCGGCCGTCGGATGCGCGCAGGCGCACCCGCGGCCCGGAGGAAGCTCAGGCGGGGCGGACCGTGGCGGGTGGGGCCTGTGCTGGGGGGAGCCGGTGGGCGATGCCGATGACCGGACCGGCCGAAGGGGCAGGCGCCGGGGCCGCGCCAGGCCCGGGCAGCGGGACTTGAAGCGCCGCGCCAGCCCCCGCAGGCAGGTGGGGCGTGCCGGCAAGCGCGAAGTCGCACGGCGTGCCACCGCCAGCGCCCGGCGCGCCCGCGTCGCCCGCCTCTCCCGCCCGTTCCGGGGAAGAGGCCGCAACGCCGTCCGGCGCTGCTGCGAGACCAGAGGCAGTGCAGATGACGAACCGGGGCCCCGCCGCATCGGCAACCGGCATGAAGCCGGCCGGAACCAGCCCGCGCACGACAAGCGCAAGAAGGACCAGAACCACGGCCCATCCGCGGCGCAGGCCCGCAGCGGGCGCTCTCGATCCTTCCGACCGGCTCATCGGCGGCGGACCTACACGCCGGGGTCCGGCCAGACAAGGCGCGCAGGGCCTCCGACTATCGGGAGCGCCCGCCTCTCCCGGGCGATGGCTTGCCGGCAGTGCCGGCGCGGGGTTAGGCTCGCTGTGGGAAAGGGCGGCAGGGAGTGCGGCAATGATCGATTCGGCGACCCGGTCGGCGTTCGAGGCCGAAGTGGAATCCGGCCGAATCGCGCTCGACCCGCCATGCCGCGCTGCCGCTGCGCTGATGGCCCATGTCGCCTTCGTCGATCCGCGCGCAGTGCCTCCGGTCTACGATGCGCTGGCCCACGCCTTCCTCGACCACGCCGACCCGGCCGACACGCTCGCAGCGGCCCCCGAGCTCGCCTTCGTGGCAGGGGGCCCGGCGGCCGCGCGGGCGCTGCCACCCGCCCTGTGGGATGCCTTCTGGGCGATCGCGGGCACCATGCCGGCGGGGCCGGTTGATCCGCTCGCCTTCACCAGCGCCGTCGTCGCGCTCGGCGCCCACTATGATGCCGAAATGCTCGCCCGCACCGAGGCCGCGCTGCTCGACTGGCCGTGCGTGCATGATCTCCTGCGCGAGCCCGAGGTGCGGATGCGCACCGACGACCTGCGCGGCCGGCCCGCCCCAAGCCTCGGCGCCGCACTCCTCGAAATGCTCGAGTCCCAGGGCTACGACCTCGAGGTCATCGACGCCGACACGGTCGTCCTCGACGGGCCCTTTCCCGCCCAGAACCGCACCAACCGGCGCATCCTCCAGCTGCACGACATCTGGCACCTCGTCGCCGGCTACGGCTTCACCGGGGCCGGCGAGGTGGCGATCTCCGGCTTCCAGCTCGCGCAGTTCGGCCAGAACTATTCCGCCCGCTTCCTGGCAACGGTTGCAACCCTCCTCGCCTTCCACGCGCCGGCCATCGCGCCTCTCATGCTCCGGGTCATGCTCGAGGGCTGGCGCCACGGCCGGGCCACCCCGCCGCTCATCCAGCTGCCGTGGCACCAGCTCATCGAGCGTTCGATCCCGGCGCTGCGCGCCGAGCTCGGGGTCGTGCCCTTCGCCAGCCCAACCGCGCGCATGTTCGAGGAGATGGAGGCAGCGCAGAAGGCGGCCGGCGCTCCCGTCCCGGCCTGAGCCCAGGCCTGAACCCCAGGCCTGAACCCCAGGCCTGAACCCAAGTGAACCCAAGCCTGAGCCCAGGCCTGAGCACGGCCCGACCCCAGGCCTCGGAGGGCAGTAACCAGTCCCCCCGGTGTCCGGCTCAGTGCGGGCGCCGCGGGCGGCTCGCCCCGCAGGCGCAGGTCAGGGCATGCTCGGCGATGAGCCGGGCAAGCGTCTCCGGGGCGTCGAGCACGCTGGTCCGGCCATGGTCGGCGCCGCAGTCCTCTGCGGTCGCCCGGCGCTCGGCGAACAGCCGCCCGCCGACCGAAATCACGAGTCCGTCGTCGGGCCAGGCCGCCCGGCAGCAGCGCACCGTCTCGCGCAGCGCCTCGAGCGCGTGGGCGCGCGGCAGCGCGTCGGAGAGGGCGATGTCGACCGCGTCGGGCCGCGCCGACATCAGCTCGGCGACCAGCTCCTGGTCGCTCGCCGGGAAGGCAAGCCCGGTCTCCCAGCCGGCCTCGTCGAACAGCCGGGCGAGGAAGCAGGGGCCGGTCAGGTGCGGTTCGCCCGGCGCGGTCGCAAGCAGCACCCGATGCTGGCCGGCAACAGCAAGGCCCGCCCCGCCCGCACCAAGGTAGAGCGTGTGCGCCGCCTCCTGCAGCATGCCCAGTGCCAGCGCCAGATCGAATTCGCCGATCTCGTCGCGAAGCCAGGCGTCACCGAGCCGCCGCGCCGCGGGCTCGAGCACATGCGCCACCACCACGGCGCGGCCGTGTCCGCGCGCGACCAGCGCCGTGAGGCGCGCGGCGATCCGCTCCGGCTCTCCGGCGCGGGCCAGGCGGGCTGCCTCCGCCACCTCGGGGTCGAACCCGGCGCGGCCGAAGCCGCGGGCGAGCCGGTCGCGGAAGTCGGCACCATCGGCGAAGAACTGCATGTCCCAGCCGGCGCACAGCCGCGCCGGCAGGATGCTCTGCCCCAGCACCTCGATCGCCTGGTGGCGCGGATCCTGCCGGATCGACTGCCACACCGCCTCGACCGAGTCGGGCGGGCCCTCCAGCAACTGGAGATACCGCCTGCCATCGAACAGAAGCATCCCGGTCACGCCGAGCGCCCGGTTGCGGGCCCGGGCCTGCGCCAGAAGCGCTTCGAGCCCCTCGCGATCGGGCGGGGAGGATGCTTCGCTCCGGTAGAGCAGGCTGCCGAGCCAGGTCGCTCGGTCCCGGGGGTCGACCACGCGTTCGGCTGTCTGCGAAACCGTCATCGCCGTCACTCCCGCGTCCCCGGCCGGATCACCTCGGCCGAACCCCAACCCCGCAGACACAGGGTGGCCAGCACCAGCCGGCTTGTCAAGCAAGCTTGACGGGCCGGGCGCTCGCGCGACAGCACGAACACCCGGCCCGACCCCGGTTCGCGATCAGCCGATCGTGGCGCGGGCCCTGCGTGCCGCGGCCACCATGTTGGCAAGCGCCGGCTTCACTTCGTCCCACCTGCGGGTCTTCAGCCCGCAGTCCGGGTTCACCCAGATCT
>CALLWN010000337.1 GCA_938016505.1 uncultured Sphingomonadaceae bacterium | reverse complement strand
GCGGATCCCTTCGAGTGGCGAGCCAAAATCATCGACAGCCTGGGACAGAATGTCGTCGCTGCGGAGCTCGATGGCCAGGCGTATGGGGTGGGCGATTGTCTTGATGCCGTAGGGCGTGATGCAGGCTGCGGCGACCGCAATTGCCGCGGCCACCGTCAATGCCGCCCAATTGCTGGGACTTGCCGGCGAGGTCGGCGCGCTCCGCGCCGGCATGGCGGCCGACATCATCGCGGTCGAGGGCGACCCGCTCGCAGATGTCACGGCGCTGAAGCAGGTCCGGTTCGTGATGAAGGGCGGCGAGGTCATTCGCGCCGACTGACTGCAGCGCTGGCCGGGGCGGCGCCGGGGCGCTAGAGCCGCCGCCATGACCGCGATCACCACCGAAACCGTCGCTGCCCACGGCCTGACCCCGGAGGAATATGCCCGGATCCTCGGCGCCCTGGGCCGTGCGCCGAACCTTCTCGAGCTCGGCATCTTCTCGGTGATGTGGTCGGAGCATTGCTCCTACAAGTCGACCCGGCTGCACCTTGCAAAGCTGCCGACCGAGGCGCCCTGGGTCATCATGGGTCCTGGCGAGAATGCCGGGGTGATCGCGATTGGCGCCGACGCGGCAGGCCACCCGCTCGCTGCCGTGTTCAAGATGGAAAGCCACAATCACCCGAGCTTCATCGAGCCCTGCCAGGGGGCGGCAACGGGGGTGGGCGGCATCATGCGGGATGTGTTCACCATGGGGGCGCGCCCCGTGGCGCTTCTGAACGCGCTGAGCTTCGGGGCGCCGGAGCATCCGCGGACGCGCCACCTCGTCAGGGGCGTGGTCGCTGGCATCGGGGGCTACGGCAACTGCGTCGGCGTGCCGACGGTGGGGGGCGAGGTGCGCTTCCACCCCCGCTACAATGGCAACATCCTGGTGAACGCGATGTGCGTCGGGATTGCCCGGGCCGACCGCATCTTCACCTCTGCTGCCGCAGGCGTCGGCAACCCGGTGGTCTATGTCGGCTCGCGGACCGGGCGCGACGGGATCCATGGTGCGACCATGGCCTCGGCCGAGTTCGACGAGACCTCGGAGGAGAAGCGGCCGACGGTACAGGTGGGCGACCCGTTTCTCGAGAAGCTCCTGATCGAGGCCTGCCTCGAGCTGATGGCGACCGACGCGATCGTCGCCATCCAGGACATGGGGGCGGCCGGGCTCACCTCGTCTTCGGTCGAGATGGCCGGCAAGGGCGGAGTGGGGATCCGGCTCGACCTCGACCGGGTGCCGGCCCGGGAGGCCGGGATGACGCCCTATGAGTTCATGCTGTCCGAGAGCCAGGAGCGGATGCTGATGGTGCTGAAGCCCGGCCGCGAGGCGGAGGCCGAGGCGATCTTCCGCAAATGGGGCCTCGAGTTCGCGGTCATCGGCGCAATCACCGAGAGCGGCCGGCTGGAACTGATGTTCCACGGCGAGCAGGTGGCCGACCTGCCGCTGGCGCCGCTCGCCGAGGGCGCGCCGAAATATGACCGCCCGCATGTTCCGCCGCCGCCGCCGGCCCCGCTCGGCCCGGTGGAGGACAGCGCGGACATTGCCGCCGATCTGCTGACGCTGGTCGGCTCGCCCGACCTTGCCTCGCGGCGCTGGGTCTTCGAGCAGTATGACCACATGGTCGGCGCCGACACGGTGATCCGCCACGGCGCCGATGCAGCGCTGGTGAGGGTCCATGGCACCCGGATGGCGCTTGCCATGACGACCGATGTGACGCCGCGCTACTGCGCCGCCGACCCGGTCGAGGGCGGCAGGCAGGCGGTCGCCGAAGCGTTTCGCAACATCTCGGCCGTGGGGGCGACCCCGCTTGCGATCACCAACTGCCTCAACTTTGCAGCGCCGACCAACCCGGCGGTGATGGGCGAGCTGGTCGGCTGCCTCGAGGGGATGGCAGAGGCCTGCCGCGCGCTCGACACCCCGGTCGTCTCGGGCAATGTGAGCCTCTACAATGAATCGAAGGCGACCGGGGGCGGGGCTGCCATTCCGCCAACGCCTTCCATCGGCGGGGTCGGCCTGATCGACGACTGGGCGAAGGCCGTGACGCTGGCGATCAGGGCGGGCGGCGAGGCGATCTGGCTCGTTGGCGGTGCACCCGGACATCTCGGGCAGTCGCTGTGGCTCCGCGAATGCCGGGGGCGCGAGGCTGGGCCGCCACCGCCGGTCGACCTTGCCGCCGAACGGCTGGCGGCCGACTGGGTCCGGCGGCGGATCCACGACGGCTCGCTCTCGGCAGTGCATGACATCTCGGACGGCGGGCTGCTGGTGGCGCTGGCCGAGATGGTGCTGGCGGGCCGGGGCGTCGGCGCTGCGCTCGACCTGCCCGAAGGCGTGCACCGCGCCGGGTTCCTGTTCGGCGAGGACCAGGGGCGGTATCTGGTGACGGCGCCGGCCGGGGCGGGGTTCGCCGACTGCCCGGTGGCGCTGGCCCGGATCGGGACGACGCTCGGCGAGGCCCGGCTCACCATCCCGGCGCTCGGCCTCGACCTAGCCGTCGAGGCGCTGCGCGCTGCCCACGAAGGCTTCTTTCCGGCGCTGATGGGCTGAGCCCGGACGGACCGGATTGTTTCACCGCTGTCGTGTTTTCACAGTTTTCGCACTCGTGACGCGCGCGGGCGCAGGCGCGCGCGCGAGGCCGAGGCACGGGCGCGGCGCGACGGGCGGGCCGGGTGCGACGGCGGGGCCATGGGGCGAGGCTAGCCCGG
>CALLWN010000336.1 GCA_938016505.1 uncultured Sphingomonadaceae bacterium | reverse complement strand
GAGGGCTGTTCGGCGATGCGCCGCGCGAGCTTGAGCCCCGCAAGCGTCACGCGGCGATCGCTTTCCGCCGCGAGGTAGTTCGCAACGATGGCCGGCTTTTCCTTCGGGTCGGCTGAGACGATGTGCTGATGCCCGCGGCTGTCGGGCCTCAGTACGCAGATCGTCGACGAGACCCCGGGGTACTCGTGCAGCCCCTTGCCGGGGCCATCGGCGGAGAGCGGAATGAAGTGGAACTGGATGTCGGGCTCGTCGAGTTCCGGTGAGGATTTCGCAAAGACGCCGGCGACGGCCGCACCGGTCGCCAGGATGCCGCTCCGGCTGAAGGCGTACTCGAGGCCGGTCTTCAGCTGCAGCATCCGGCTGTGCCAGACGGCGTTGAGGCTGTAGGGCAGCGTGACGTCATAGACGAAGCGCACCTGGTAGTGGTCCTGTAGGTTCTCGCCGACGCCCTTGAGCTCGTGACGCACATCGACCCCCGCCTTCTTCAGCACCTCGCCCTGACCGATGCCCGAGAGCTCCAGGATCTGCGGGCTGCCGATGGCGCCTGCTGCCAGCAGCACCTCGCGCCGCGCCTTGACGAAGCGCTTTTCGCCATCGACCGAATAGCGCACGCCCGAGGCACGCTTTTCATCGAGCGTGATCCCTTCGACCTCGGCGTGCGTGATGACGCGCAGGTTCGGGCGCCGCGCCGCATCCCTGAGATAAGTGACCGCGGTCGAGCCGCGCCGGCCGTTGCGGATCGTCAGCTGGTAATAGCCCGCACCTTCTTGGGACTTGCCGTTGAAGTCGTCGGTCGCGGGAATGCCGGCCTCGACACAGGCCGCGACGAACGCGGCGCAGAGCGGATTGTCCATGCGCACGTCGGTGACGGAGAGCGGTCCGTCCGCACCGTGCAACTCGCTTTCGCCGCGCTCCTGGCGCTCGGCCTTCTTGAAGTAGGGGAGCACGTCCTCATAGGCCCAGCCGACATTGCCGAGCTGGCGCCAGACATCATAGTCGCGCGCTTGGCCGCGGATGTAGACGAGGCCGTTGATCGCGCTTGAGCCGCCGAGCACGCGGCCGCGCGGCCATGGCACCATGCGCCCGCCGAGGTGCGGTTCAGGCCCCGCCGCGTACTGCCAGGTCACGTCGGGATTGTACATCGTGCGGAAGTAGCCGCCGGGAATGTGGATCCAGGGGTTGGTGTCCCGGCCGCCGGCCTCAAGCAGCGCGACCGTCACCCCGGCCTGCTCGCTCAGCCTGTTGGCGAGCACGCAGCCCGCCGAGCCGGCTCCAACAATCACGTAGTCGTAGCTGCCCTCGTCCTTGCCAACTGGCATCGTACCTCCCGGCGTCCTCGTTTTGCCTGCCCCGGCCTTCCGACGGCCGCGCATGGCCGGGAATGTACACGGAATGCCGCAAAGTTCGACCCTCATAGGGCCTGCTGCGGCACGAGGGCATGAGACGCAACGAGCCGGCAGCACGGCCCGGGTGTGGCACTGCCCCGGCAGGTACCGGCGGTTCCGAGGCCTGCGGTCGTTCCGGCGCCAGGGCCGCAGCGGCGTAGGTAAACCTTAATATGGCTCGTCTACACTGGCCCTCTGGTTCGGGAAATGGCGCAGGCCAAAGGGGAGGCAAGGTCCCCGGCATGAGGCTTGCAGGACCAGAGGTGTGAGCAGAGGCTCGGGGCGTCAGCCATCGGTGGGGCGCCCGGGGAGTCCGGATATGGCACGGGGCAAGGTCGGCATTGCACTTGGGGGCGGCGCGGCGCGCGGGTGGGCGCATATCGGCGTGCTTCGGGCGCTGGCCCAGGTCGGGGTCGTGCCGGATATCATCGCCGGCACCTCGATCGGCGCCGTCGTCGGGGGCTGTTTCGCGGCCGGCCGCCTCGATGAGCTCGAAGGCTTCGCCCGCGACCTGACCAAGCGCAAGATCTTCGGCTACCTGGATTTCAACCTCTCCGGCTCCGGACTGATCACGGGTCAGCGCGTCGTCGAGCGGCTCGAGGGGCACCTCAAGGGCCTGCAGATCGAGGATATGCAGTCCCGTTTCGCTGCGGTCGCGACCGAGTTCGGCACCGGCCAGGAGGTCTGGATCACGCGTGGAACACTGGTCGAGGCCATGCGGGCTTCTTACGCGCTGCCCGGCATCTTCAAGCCTGTCCGCATTAACAACCGCTGGCTGATGGATGGTGCGCTCTGCAACCCGGTGCCGGCTTCGGTCTGCCGCGCACTTGGCGCCCGCTACGTGATCGCGGTCAACCTCAACTCGGACGCCTGCGGGCGCGGCAACCAGTTCCCCGAGATTGACGGCAGCCTGATCGAGCAGATGCCGCCACCTGAGCCGCCGCCCGCCCGCACGCTCGCGAACGGCTTCGGCGCGCGTAACCTGATCAAGCGCCAGCTCTTCGGCGGGGGCGGCAGCGGTCCCGGAATCTCGACCGTCATGGTCGATGCTTTCAACATCGTCCAGGACCGGATCGCGCGCTCGCGCCTCGCCGGCGACCCGCCGGACGCGATCATCAACCCGCGCCTTGCGGGCATTGGCCTCTTCGACTTCCACGCTGCCGACGCGCTCATCACGCGCGGCATGGCGGCGGCGCAGCGCGAAGCCGAAGACATCCGCCGTGAGATCGCCGCCCGCGAAGCGGCAACCCAGCGCCACCTTGCGCTGGCGTAGGCCCCGCGCCTCCCGCATACGGCCTGCCACGATTGGCGCTGGATCAGGCGCGCCACTCGTGGTCTTGTGCGCCTCCCCGAACAACCAGGCCTAAGCCGGCAAGCGGGCGGAAGTGCCATGCAGGACGGAAGCGCAGATGCGGAGGCAACGCGCCGTGCGGCAATCAAGGTTGCGCACGACCGCCTCGACTTTTTCGCCGTCAGCATTCTGTCGCTGCTGTGCATCTTCCTCGGCATCGGCCAAGTGGCGATGAAGGTCGCGAACGCCGGCATCTCGCCGGTGCTGCAGGCCG
>CALLWN010000335.1 GCA_938016505.1 uncultured Sphingomonadaceae bacterium | reverse complement strand
TTGTCGACGAACAGCTGCACTTCGGTCTGGCCGAAGGTCGCGCCGCCGCGCAGCCGGACGAAACTGGTTGCCTCGCGGTCGGTCGCAAGCGGGTTGAAGCTCGCCGTTTCCGGGTTGAGCGACGAGCGCGGCCGCCAGTTGGCGCTCGAATATTCCCAGTTGCCGCGGATGAAGGCCTCACGCCCGCCGAGGCGGAAATCATAGCGCGCGCCAAGCGCGACCTGCCAGGGGAAACCGGCCTGGAACAGCGCATCCCCCCTGGCGATCGTCGGCTTCCCGGTGCCCGATGTGCCCCGGAACAGCGGGGCGGAGAAGCGGCTGTCGACATAGCCGACCGCGGCATCGAGCGTCAGCCCGGCGGCGGGCTGGGCGGCGAGCGCGAGATCGAACCCGGTCGATTTCGCCTCGCCGAGGTTGCGCGTGAAGGTTACGGTGCAGGGGTCGAGGAACACCCGCTGCTGGATGTTGGTCCAGTCGATGTGGAAGGCGGAGGCATCGAACCGGAGCCCGCGCAGGCGCCCCTTGGTGCCGACCTCGTAGCTCCACAGGCTGTCCGAACCGAACCCGAGTTCCGGGATCGGGTTGCCGGCCTCGGTGAGCAGTTGCTGGCAGCGCTGCGAGATGGGCGCGTTCACCCCGCCGGAGCGGAACCCCTTGGCGACGGTCGAGTAGAGCATGAGGTCGGGCCTCGCCTGGAAGGTGAGGTTGAAGCGCGGGGTCAGCGGCTGTTCCCGTGTCGAGCCGCTGTTGGTGCGGGTGGCGCCGATATAGGCACCGCTGAAGGTGCCGCCGGTCCTGATCCGGATGTCGGACCAGCGCAGCCCGACCTGGGCGCGCAGGCGTTCGGTGATGCCGAGGTTCAGGTTGCCGAACAGGGCGAGCTGCCGCTCATTCTCGAACCGGTCGCCGATATAGCTGTAGCGGCCGTCGAGAAGCGGAACGCCCAGGGTTTCCTCGACGGTCAGGCCATAGAGGCTCTGGAAGAAGGCCTCGAGGCTGGGTTCGTCGATCGTCTCCACATTGGTCTGGCGGTTGTTGGTGTAGAAGATCCCGGCCAGCCACTGGAGGCGGGCGTTGCGGTCGGTCGATTGCAGCCGCACTTCCTGGGTGAAATTGTCCTGCCTGTTGTCGATCCGCCCTTCCGACGCATAGCCGGGGATGCCGAGCCGGGCGTAGTCGGGCCCGCTTGCGGTCAGCAACTGGCCCGGGACATCCTCGTAGCCGGCGAGGTTGTAGAGGCTGTTGTCGTAGAAGCGGGTCTGCCGGCGGCGGAACCAGGCGGTGTTGGAGACCGCCTCGGCGAAGCCGAGATCGGCCGTTGCCGTCAGGCTGGGCAGAAGGAAGCTGTCGTCGTTCACCAGCTGGATGGGGTTGCCCTGCTGCTGGCGGCCGGCGCCGACATCGGTCAGGGGCACCCAGAACTGGTCGGTGTCGTTCTTGAACCGGTCCTGCCAGTAGATGGCCGGCGTGATGGCGATCTGTGCGTTCGGCTGGAACAGCAGGGCCGCGCGCACGGTCGACACTTCCGACCAGTTGGCATTGGCTTCCAGCTGGCGGCCGGTCTCGCCATCGACCCGGTCCACCCAGCCGCCGGCGCGGCGGTGCGTGGCGGCGATCCGCGCGCCGACCCGGCCGTCGGCCAGCGCCGTGCCGACGGCGGCGCCGGCCTCGTAGGTCGGTGCGCCGTCTTGCGTGAAGGCGAGTTCCCCGCGGGCGTAGACATTGGTTCCGGCAAGCGGGGGCGGCGTGGTGATGTAGCGCACCGTTCCGCCCATCGAACCGGCGCCGAACAATGTCCCCTGCGGTCCGCGCAGCACTTCGACGCGCTCGAGATCGAACACCAGCGGCAGGGCCGCGGCCGCCCCCTCGCCGAAGGTGCGCACCTGGATCGGGGTCTCGTCGAGATAGACGCCCGTGGTTGCGGCACCCGCGTTCGAGGCGATGCCGCGAATGGCGATCTGGTTGATTTCCGGCCGCAGCCTGACGCCCGGGGTCTGCTGCGCCACGTCGGCGAAGTCGCGGATGCCGAGCACGTCCATCCGGTCGCGCGAAAAGGCGGCGACCGAGGCCGGCACGCGCGACAGCGGCTCGGCAATCCGCTGCGCGGTCACCACGATCTCGTCGGCCGCAAGCTCCGCCTCGCCGGCAATGGCCGGGGTTTCGAGCGACGCCAGCTGGACGCCCGCGCGCACCCCGGCGCGGGCCGCAGGCACCACCACCCATGTCTGCGGACCGGTGGGCCGCGCCGACAGGCCGGTCCCGGCCAGCATGCGCTCCAGCGCGTCGGAAACCTGCAGCTCGCCCTTGACCGCATTGGTGCGTCGCCCGCGGGCGTCGCTTCCCGAGACCAGGATCTGGACATTGGCCTGACGCGCCAGCTGGCGCACGGCAGACGCCACATCCTGCGCCGGGAGGTCGAGCGTGGCGGCCTGCGCCATCGCCGGCGCGGCTGCGACGACGGCAGCAAGGATGACGGCGGAACAGGCAAGACGGCTGCGGATGATCGGCATGAAGGGCCCCTGTTGCAGTGCGGAGCGCTCGCCGCTCCTCACACTCGAAGACGGGGCGGGCCGGCTTTTCCCTTTGTGAATTTTTCGTGGCGAAGCCGCCGCGTCAGCCGCCGGGAGCCTCTGCCGCGCCGATGCGGATTTCGCGCGGGCCCTCCTCAACCTCTGCGCCGAGGGTTGCAGCGATGGCGCGTGCGAACCCTGCGGGATCGTCGGTCCGGAAGGCGCCGTAGACCGGCTCGCGGCCGAGCGCCGGGTCGGTGAGCCGGATGATCCGCCGGTTGTGCCGGTTCACTTCGGCGATGGCCTCGGCAACGGGTTCGCCGTCGAACTCGAGACGCCCGTCGCGCCAGGCAAGCGCGCGCGCCGCGGCCTCGGGGGCCATGGCGCCGACCTCGGGTTCGGTCGCAAGGCCGAACACGCCCCGCGTGCCGGCGCCCATCCTGACCGGGGACCGCGCCGGATCGCGAACCTCGACACGCCCTTCCGTCACGATCACTTCGACTCCAGGCGCGAGCAGGCGCACGGCGAAGATGGTGCCGATCGCCGTCACGGTCACGGTGCCGGCGGTCACGACGAACGGCCGGTCTGCTGCCGTTGCCACCCGGAACAGCGCCTCGCCCCGGGCGAGCACGATCCGCCGTTCCCGCTCGGCGAACGCGACCCTGAGGCTGGTCCGGGTATTGAGGGCAACCGTCGAGCCGTCATCCAGGGGCAGCCGCCGGATTTCGCCGATGTCGGTCTCCACGCGACCCTGCCGGGGCAGCAGCACGGCCGCCATCGCAAGGCCGGCGGCCAGCAGGGCGCCCCCGCCGATCGCGCGTCGCCGGGACCATGGCGCCGCACGCGCGCCCGGTGGCGCTTCCGGCTGGTCCGGCGCTGCGTCGGCGTCCTGCGCCGGTTCCGCGTGCGGGCATGTTGCGGCATGGAGCGCAGCCTGGGCGCGCAGCAGCTGCCCCGCGCGCCGGGGCGCGGAGGCAAGCCAGGCTTCGGCGGCCTGCCGGAGCGCCGGATCGGTGCCCTCGGCAGCGAGCCGGACTGCCCACCAGGCAGCGTCGGGCTCAGGCCCGCTGGCGTCGGCCGGCATGTGTCCCACCCTCTCGTCCATCGCCCTGTGTCTGCATCCCTTCAAGGCTGGCGAGGATCAGCCGAAGCCCCTTCATCACGTCATTTTCGACCACATGCTCGCTGACCCCGAGCCGGGCGGCAATCTCCCGCTGTGACAGACCCTCGACCCGCTTCCATGTGAAGATCTGCCGGCACCGGTCGGGGAGGCCGGCGATCAGTGCCTCCACGCGCAGGAGGTCCAGCTTCGCGATCGCCGCCCGTTCCGGGTCTGCCGCATCATCGATGATGGATGACGCCTCCTGATCCGTAAGAACCGTCATCGCCACCACCTTGTTCCGGCGCAGCTGCTCGAGATGAAGGTTGCGGACCACCTGGAACAGATAGGCGCCGGGCTGCGCGATGTGATCCACCGAGGAAAGCGCTGCGATCCGGCAATAGGCTTCCTGCACCAGATCCTCGACATCCGTGTCGGCAAGCCCCTTGCGCCGGAGCCAGCGCCGGACGGCAGGCTCGCGGGGCAGGACATGCGCGGCCACCCACGCGACAATGCTGTGCCTGGCAAGCGCCACACCACCTCCGCAAGCTCCCATGGGCGTCCTGTGTGAAGGGGGCATGACAGTTCCGAACCCCAGCCCGCCGGAGCGGCGGATCGGCCCGGCAACCGTCGGCGGCGCCATCGGCCGTCCTGCCCGTCGGGACTGCCGCAGGCGGCAGGCCGGTCGTGGCGAACCGCTGGACGGATGCGAGCAGAAGCCCTGTGGCGGCCGATGCGATGGCGTGTTCCACGTCCCTCGCGGTATCGGGTCGGCCGATGATCTCGGCTTCCGATCTGGCGATGCACCGGGTCGAACGGCGGTCGCCCACCCTTCGAGAGGTCCCGCGGGCCCCGCGCGGCCGAAACCTCGGCGCGGAAGATCTGGAAATCGACCGTCGCGGCGAGCGTCTCGAACGGG
>CALLWN010000334.1 GCA_938016505.1 uncultured Sphingomonadaceae bacterium | reverse complement strand
GTGCGGTGGGGGTGGAAGGTGCTCGCAATCCGGCCGATGCCGAGCGCCAGCGTCTCGACGAAGAAGTCGGCGGGGTGGGCATAGCCGGCGGTGAGGCTCTCGATCGCCCGGCGGGTATCGGCGGGCAGCTGCTCGGGGTGGGCGAGCGCCATCGGGTGGGCCCGCACCAGCGTGGTGATGATGAACTCCATCCGGGCCAGCCCGACGCCCCGCGCCGGCAGCCGCCACCATTTCCATGCCGAGGCGGGGTCGGCGAGGTTGACCATGATGCGGGTGCGCGTGGCGGGGATGGCCGCCGGGTCGATGGCCTCGACCTCGAACGGGACGGCGCCCTCGATCACCCGCCCGGTCGCCCCGGAGGCCGCGTCGAGCGTGACCATCGCGCTATCGGGGATGCGCGCGGTGCCGTCACCGGTGCCGACGATCGCCGGCACGCCAAGCTCGCGGGCGACGATTGCGGCGTGGCTGGTCGTGCCGCCGCGGTCGGTGACGAGCCCCTTGGCCCGGCGCATCACCGGAACCCAGTCGGGGCTGGTCTCCCGCGCGACGAGGATGCTGCCGTCGCGGAAGCTTGCAAGCCCCTCGGGGCCCTCGACGACGCAGGCCGGCGCGCTTGCGATCGCAGTGCCGACCGACTGCCCGGTCGAAAGCGTCGGCCCGTCTCCGGTGAGGCGGTAATGCAGGAAGGCCCCGGTGGACTCGGCGTGGACGGTCTCGGGCCGGGCCTGGAGGATGTGCAGCGTGCCGGTCTCGCCATCCTTCGCCCACTCGATGTCCATCGGCCGGCCATAGTGGGCCGCGATGCGCGCGCCGGCCCGGCCGAGTGCGAGGATCTCGGCGTCCGACAGCACGAAGGCGGCCTGCTCGGCCGCGCTGGTCTCGACGATCCGGGTGCGCTTGCTGCCGCCTTCCAGCACCATCTTGATCCGCTTGGTGCCGCGCATCCTGCCGACGATCGGCTGGTGGCTCCGGTCGGCAAGAAGCGGGGCGAACAGCTGGTAGCGGTCGGGGTCGACCTGGCCCTGCACCACCGTCTCGCCAAGGCCCCAGGCCGCGCTGATCTCGATGATGTTCCGGAAGCCGGTCTCGGGGTCGAGCGTGAACATGACGCCCGACGCCCCGGTGTCGGCCCGGACCATCTTCTGGACCCCGACGGCCAGCGCGACATCGGCGTGGGCGAAGCCCTTGGCCTCGCGGTAGCTGATCGCGCGGTCGGTGAAGAGCGAGGCGAAGCAGCGCCTGACCGCGTCGAGCACGGCCGACTCGCCCACGACGTTGAGGTAGGTTTCCTGCTGGCCGGCGAAGCTTGCACCCGGCAGATCCTCGGCGGTCGCGCTGCTGCGGACTGCGACCGCGGGCGCCTGGCCGCCGCCGGCGAGCGCGCGGTAGCCCTCGACGACGGCGTCGGCGAGCGCAGCCGGAAGGGGCGCTGCAAGGATCCGGCCGCGGATCTCCTCGCCCGTCTCGGCGAGCGTGGCCGTGCCGGCGCGCATGCGGGCGATGGCGTCGGCGATCGGCGTCTCGAGACCGGCCTCGGCGAGGAAGCGGCGGAACGCGGTCGCGGTGGTCGCAAAGCCATCGGGAACGCCGAGACCGGCATCTGCGAGCGCCGCCATCATCTCGCCGAGCGAGGCGTTCTTGCCACCGACCTCCGGCACATCGGCGAGGCGAATGGTGGCAAAGGGGCGTACCAGAGCCTCATCCATCTTCCATCCCCTGCAACCCGTCTGACGCGTTAAACGAGATTGTCATGTGGGTATGACAGCAGCGTGAACGCTGCAGGAATTTTTGTAACCATCGAGTCACGTGAGGGAGGGTTTGATGGATGTCGCCGTCTTCAGCAGCCGCGCCTGGGACCGCGTCTTCCTCGCTGCGGCCAACGCCGACCAACGCCACGAGCTGCGCTTTCTCGACGCGAGGCTCGACCAGGAGACAGCCGCGCTTGCTGCCGGATCGCAGGCTGTCTCGGCATTCGTGAACGACAGGCTCGATGCGGCCACGCTCGAGACGCTGGCGCGACTCGGCATCGGGCTTGTCACCCTGCGCTGCACGGGCTTCAACCAGGTCGATCTCGAGGCGGCGGAGCGTCTCGGCATCCGCATCGGCCGGGTTCCGGCCTATTCGCCCGAGGCGGTCGCCGAACATGCGGTCGCGCTGATGCTCGCGCTCAACCGGCACATCCATCGCGCCTTCAACCGGGTGCGCGAGGGGAATTTCACGCTCGATGGCCTGATGGGCTTCGACATGCACGGCCGCACCGCCGGCATCGTCGGCACCGGGGCGATCGGGGCTGCGGTTGCCCGGATCCTGTCCGGGTTCGGCTGCCGGATCCTTGCCACCGACCCGAGGCCCGACCCGGAGCTGGTCGGGCGCGGGGTGACCTACCTGCCGTTCGCCGAGCTCGCCGAAGCAAGCGACATCATCACGCTCCACTGCCCGCTCACGCCTGCGACCCGCCACATGGTCGATGCCGGGGCGCTGGCGCGGATGAAGCCCGGGGTGATGCTCATCAACACCAGCCGCGGCGCCGTGGTCGACACCCGCGCCCTCATTGCGGCACTGAAGGCCGGGCGGATCGGCAGCCTCGGGCTCGACGTCTATGAGGAGGAGTCCCACCTCTTCTTCCGCGATCTCTCCGACAGCGTCATCACCGACGACGTGTTCGCGCGGCTGCTGACCTTCCCCAACGTGCTGATCACTGCCCACCAGGGCTTCTTCACGCGCGAGGCGCTGACCGTCATCGCCGAGACCACCATCGCCAACATCGACCGGTTTGCCGCGACGGGCGCGCCGCTTCACGAGGTCTCGGTGGCGCAGCTCGCCTCCTGACCGGCAGCGGACGGATCGGCGGCGGACGGATCGGCGGCCGACCGGAGCAGGGCGCGCAGCTCGGCCGCGAGCCGGGCGCGATCGGGCGAACCGTCGGCGGCATAGTTGAGGTTGCGGCCGATCTGGGTCAGGCGCTGGAACAGCCGGCGGATGGCAGCGCGGTCTGACAGCGCGATCGGAGCCTCGATGACCGCCGTGACGAGATCGAGCAGCATCGCCTGCCGCTCGGGCGGCGCCGACACGTCGACCGGGTCGAAGGCGTCCTGCTGGAGGAAGACGGTGTCGGCGAAGCGCGCCTTCTCGAGCCGGATCGCGTCGTCGCGGCTGATGCCTTCCTCGCCGGTCACCCGCAGCAGCTGGGCGATCTCGGCGCCGTCGCGCAGCAGCTGGCGCAGCGCGCGCACCCGCGCCAGCCGGGCGGCGCCCTCGGGCCCGGCTTGGGCGGCCAGCACGGCCTCGTAGCGCGACCAGGACTGGAGCGGGTCGATCGCGGGGTAGGCGCGGGTGTAGGCGCGCTCGGCGGACAGGCCGAGGAAGGTCTTGACGGCAGCGAGCGTCGCCCGGGTCACCGGCTCGTCGAAGTCGCCGCCGGCGGGGCTCACTGCGCCGACAAGGGTGAGTGTGCCGGTCGCGCCGTCTGCCGTGCGGATCACGCCGGCGCGGTCGTAGAGGGCGCGGATGGTCGAATCGAGATAGGCCGGATAGCCTTCCTCGCCCGGGATTTCCTCCAGCCGGCCCGAGGTCTCGCGCATCGCCTGGGCCCAGCGCGAGGTGGAATCGGCGATGAGCAGCACGTCGAGGCCCATCTGCCGGTAATATTCGCCGATGGTGACGCCGGTGTAGATCGAGGCCTCGCGGGCGGCGACCGGCATGGAGGACGTGTTGCAGACGATGACGGTGCGATCCATGAGCGCGCCGCCGCGGCGGGGGTCGGCCATGCGGGTGAAATCGTGGATCGTCTCCACCACTTCGCCGGCGCGCTCGCCGCACGCCACGTAGACGACGATGTCGACATCGCTGTAGCGGGCGATGAGGCCCTGGAGCACGGTCTTGCCGGCGCCGAACGGGCCGGGGATCGCAGCCGTTCCGCCCTTGGCGACCGGGAACAGCGTGTCGATGATGCGGATGGTGGTCGAGAGCGGCCGCTCGGGGGCGAGCCGGACGCAGGCGCGATCGGCGAGGAGCCGCTCGGGCAGGCGGCGGCGGACCGGCCAGTCCTGGGCGAGCCGGATCGGCCGGCGCTGGCCGTCGGGCCCGGCAAGCTCGCCCACCACCTCCTCGACCCCGGCCGACCCGGCCTCGATCCACAGCAGCTGCCAGTCGCCGGCGAGATCGAACGGGGCCATGATCCGGTGGCGGATCCGCCGTTCCTCGACCGGGCCGAGCGTGTCCCCGGCGCGCACCCGGTCGCCGCTGCGCCGGGCCGGTGCAAAGGCCCAGCGCTCGGCCGGATCGAGCGCGGGGATGTCGGCGCCGCGCGGCAGGAAGGTGCCGAAGCGGTCGGCAAGCCCGGTGAGCGGCCGTTGCAGCCCGTCGAACAGCTGGCCGAGAAGCCCCGGCCCGAGCCGCACCGAAAGCGGCCGCCCGGTCAGTTCGACAGGGTCTCCGGCAGCAACGCCAGCCGTGCTCTCGAACAGCTGGAGATCGGCGACGCGGCCGCGCACCCGGAGCACTTCCCCCATCAGCCGTTCCTGCCTGCCCCCCGGTCCTTTCTGGCGCGGCAGGAGGAAGACGGTCTCGTTCTTGGTGACGGTGGCGCCATCGAGCGGCTCGATGCTGGCCACACCCTCCTGCACCGCAATCACCCGCGCCATGCCGGGCGCGCCGCCAGACCCGGCCCGCGTCATGCGGCTGCCTCGCGGATCAGCGCCTCGGCCGGGGCTGCAGCGGCTGCCACCGCAGCCTCGA
>CALLWN010000333.1 GCA_938016505.1 uncultured Sphingomonadaceae bacterium | reverse complement strand
GATGCTCACCCTGCTGCTGGCCGACCATGGCGCCGAGGTGGTGAAGGTGGAGCCGCCGGGCGGCGACCCGGCGCGCGCCATGGGGCCGTTCGAGCGCGGCACGAGCTTCTGGTTCGCGAACCTCAATCGCGGCAAGCGCTGTGTCAGCCTCGACCTCAAGACGGAGGCCGGGCGGGCGGAACTGTGGCGGCTGCTCGAGGGCGCGGATGTGCTGGTCGAAGGCTTCAGGCCCGGGGTGATGGCGCGGCTCGGCTTCGGCCATGCCGAGGTCTCGGCGCGCAACCCACGGCTTGTCTACTGCTCGATCTCGGCCTTCGGCCAGGTGGGGCCGCTCTCCGACCACCCGGCCCACGACCTTGGCGCCTGGGCGCTTTCGGGTGCGCTTTCGGTCAATGATGGCCCGGATGGCACGCCGGTGGTGCCGGGCCTGCCGGCTTCCGACATGGCGGCCGGGCTGACGGGCTGCGCTGCCGTGCTGATGGCGCTCATCGGGCGCGAGCGGACCGGGCGCGGCGACTTCATCGACCTCTCGATGTTCGGCTGCCTGCTGCCGTGGACGGCGCACGTCGCCGGCGAGGCGGTGGTCGAGGGCCGGCCGGTGCGCTCGGCCAGCCAGCGCTCGCTTGGCGGGCACGCCTTCTACAATGTCTATGCCTGCGCCGACGGGCGGCATGTGGTGCTGTGCGGGCGCGAGCCCAAGTTTGCGCGCACGCTGCTCGAGGCGCTTGGTCGGCCCGATCTCGTCGCCGTGGCCGCCGAGGAGGCCGGGCCGGCGCACGCGCCGCTGATCGCCTTCCTGCGCGCGACCTTCCTCTCCCGCAGCCGCGATTCGTGGGTCGAGTGGTTCCGGGACCGGGATGTCGCCTTTGCCCCCGTGCTCGACATGGCCGAGGCGATGCGCCAGCCGGCGGTGGTCGAGGGCGGGCTGCTGGTGGAACAGGACGGCCGGCATCTCTTCGCCTCGCCCATCAGGTTCGGCGGTTCACCGTGACCTTTCGGCAACAATTCGGGCGATTTGCGAGCCGCTGAGCGCTGGGCGTCCCGGCACGGGTGGCCCCCGGGCTCCTGTCCACCCTAGACTGCCATGGTTGTCAGGGATTCAGGAGAGAGTCATGCGGAACGGAACGCTGCTTCTCGGGGTGTCGCTGGTCGCGCTTGCCGGGCCGGTCAATGCGCAGACCGCCAGTGCTGAGACCGCCAGTGCGCAGGACACGGCCGAGGCGCCGGCTCAGCCCGAGACCATCATCGTCACCGGATCGCGGATCGCGCGGAGCGCGCTCGAGGCCTCGGTGCCGGTGACTGCGGTCACGGTGCAGGAGCTGATGCGCACGGGCGAAGTCTCGCTCGGCGACACGCTGAACGAGCTGCCGCAGTTCCGTTCCACCTTCTCGACCCAGAACTCGGGCCGCTTCATCGGCACAGCCGGCCTCAACATCCTCGACCTCAGGGGCATGGGGACCGCGCGCACGCTGGTGCTGCAGAGCGGGCGCCGGCATGTGACCTCGCAACCGGGCGCTTCGACGGTCGACGTGAACACCATCCCGACCGATCTCGTCGAGCGGATCGACGTGGTGACCGGGGCCAATTCGGCCGTCTATGGTTCGGACGCGATCGCGGGCGTGGTCAACTTCGTGATGATGCGGGATTTCGAGGGGCTTCGGGTGCGCGGCCAGACCGGCATCTCGGGCGCCGGTGACCGGCCGGCTTCGGTGTTCAGCCTGACTGCCGGCAGGAACTTCAATGACGGCCGGGGGAATGTTGCGGTCAACTTCGAGTTCACCAAGCAGGCGCCGCTGTTCTACACCGACCGTGATGACCTGACCGGCGCCTATTCGGGCCGCGACCAGTTCAACCTTTCCGAGAACACGCTGGGCGAACCGTCGACCGGCAATGGCGTGCCGGACAACACATTCTTCACCGGGGTCAAGAACAACAACATCTCCAACGGCGGGCTTTACACTTCAGCCTGCCCGGCGCCGACCCCGACCAACGCTGCCCGCCGGGCGCTCAACTGCACCGGGCTCCTCAACCAGGCCGGCACGGCGGAGCTTGGCCGGACCTTCGTGTTCCTGCCCGACGGGACGCTGGTGGCGAACCCGATCAGCTTCGACTTCCGTCCCTTCGGGTCATCAAACGCGATCGGGGGGCTTGGCTCGACGCTCCGGGAGACGGGGCTGCTGCAGGTGGGGGTGACGCGCTATGCCGGGAACCTGCTGGCGAGCTACGAGTTCTCGCCGATGGTCAGGCCGTTCCTCGAGTTCAAGTATGTGCGCTCGGAGGCGATCCAGGAAGGCCAGCCGACCTTCTTCTCGGGCACCCTTCCCTCGACCTTCCGGCTGGACAACCCATTCCTGACGCAGCAGGCGCGCGACCTGCTGACGACGAGCCTCGCACCCGGCGCCACAACCTTCTCGATGCTGCGGTTCAACGTGGACTTCGCCGGGCGCGGCGAGGACCACGAACGCGACCTCTACCGGGTGGTGGCGGGCGTCGATGGCGAGCTCGGCGAGGCCTGGCGCTATGAACTGGCGTTCAACTACGGCCATGTGAACACCTTCTATCGCACGCGGGGCAACGTGAATGTCCAGCGGGTGCGCAATGCGGTCGATGCCGCGCTGGACCCGAGCGGCCGGATCGTCTGCCGGATCAATGTCGATGCCAACCCGAACAACGACGACCCGACCTGCATTCCCCTGAACATCTTCGGCGAGAAGCGCTTCTCGCCCGAGGCGCTGCAGGATGTGCTGGTCGACTCGACCCGCGAGCAGTGGTCGGAGCAGATCAACATCGTGGGCTATGTGAGCGGCGATACCGGCAGGTGGTTCAGCCTGCCCGGCGGCCCGGTCAGCATGGTGCTCGGCGGCGAGTGGCGGCAGGAGCGCTCCTATTCCGCCTTCGACGCGTTCACCCGCTCGGGCGCGACCTTCCTCAATGCCATCGCCATCTTCGACCCGCCGCGGCTCGGCGTGACCGAGTTCTTCGCCGAGGCACGGCTGCCGGTGCTTGCCGACCTCAAGTTCGTCCGCGAGCTGAGCCTCGAGGCTGCGACCCGCTACTCCGACTACAATGTGGGGGGAACCGGCGGGGTCTGGACCTACAATGCGACCGGCGTGTGGGCGCCGGCGCGCGACATCCGGATCCGCGGCGGCTATGGCCGGGCGATCCGCGCGCCCACCATGTCGGACCTGTTCGCGGCCGGCAGCCAGACCTTCCTCAACGGCCTGGTTGACCCGTGCGGCCAGCAGAACATCAACAACAACCCGAACCGGGTGGCGAACTGCGCTGCCGCGGGGGTGCCGACCACGCAGACCTTCAACGGGATCACCGAGCCCTTCACCAACCGCCCGGCCTCGGGCATTTCCGGCCTTTCCGGCGGGAACCCGAACCTGACCGAGGAACGGTCGAAGAGCTACACGCTGGGGGCCGTGATCCAGCCGCGCTGGACCCCGGGGCTCAACATCGCGGTCGACTGGTATGACATCCAGATCGGGAATGTGATCAACACGATCGGCGCCCAGACGGTCATCAACCAGTGCTACGACAGCCCGTCCGGCATCAACAACCAGTTCTGCGCTGCCATCTTCCGCCGGCCTGACGGGACCTTCCGCGGCCAGACCAACGTGATCCACGCCGGCGAGACGGTCTCGCTGCCGCTGGATGGCCCGTCGTTCCTGCAGGGGCCGTTCAACTATGCGCGCCAGCAGACCCGCGGGATCGACATCGACGTGACCTACACCTACCCGAGCCAGGGGGACTGGGGGATCACGGGCCGCGCGGTCATCTCGCACCTGATGAAGCGCGACTTCTACACCGACATCAACCAGCCGAACTTCCGCACCCAGGCCAAGCTCGACCTCGGCGACCCGGCGTGGGCGGGCACGCTCACCCTCTCGCCGAGCTGGCGGAACTTCGAGCTGACCTGGCGGATGCAGTATATCGGCAAGATGACGATCGCCTCCTACGAGACGATGAACTCGGTCGATGGCAGGCCGCCGACCAACCCCGACGCCTTCCCCTTCACCTTCTATCCGGACCGGTTCTACCACGACCTGCAGGGGCAGGTGACGCTGGCCGACCAGTTCCGGATCTTTGTCGGGGTGGACAATGTGGTCAACACCAAGCCCCCCTTCGGCCAGCTGGGTGATGGTGCAGGCTCGGCGGTCTGGCCCAATTCCGGGCGGTTCTTCTACATGGGCGCCGACCTGCGCTTCGGCGGCACCCGGCGCAGCCTTCCCGAGGCGCTCGGCTGGCGCTGAGACCGGCGCGGGAGGGGAGCCGGGCTGCGTCCGGGCTGACGGGCGGGGCGGCCTTTTGCCGCCCCTGCCTGTCGCTGGTCGGAGGTTGAATGCAGCACCCGGCGCCGCCATCGCGGGGCGACAAGGGAGACGATGATGCTCGATACCAGCCGCCGCATTGCCTTCGACGAGAACCATGACGCGTTCCGCGACCAGGTGCGGAAATTCTACGAGAAGGAGCTGGTGCCCAACCTCGACCGCTGGGAAGCGGAAGGGGTGGTGGACCGGGCGTTCTGGAAGAAGTGCGGCGAAGCCGGGATCCTGTGCCCGAATGTGCCCGAGCAATATGGCGGGCTGGGGCTGGACTTTGGCTACAACAGCGTGATCGACGAGGAGCTGGCCGATCTTGGCTCTTCGGCCGGGATCACGCTGCAGAACGACATCACGGCCGAATATTTCGTGGCCTATGGATCGGACGAGCAGAAGGCGAAATATCTGCCGAAGATGATCGCCGGCGAGTGCATCACGGCGATCGCGATGACCGAGCCGGGCGCCGGCTCCGACCTGCAGGGGATCCGCACGACCGCGAAGCGCGACGGCAACCATTATGTGATCAACGGCTCGAAGACCTACATCACCAATGGCCAGAATGCCGACGTGGTGATCGTGGTGGCCAAGACCGACCCGGACAAGGGGGCGAAGGGCACGAGCCTCATTCTGGTCGATGCCGATGCGCCGGGCTTCTCGCGTGGGCGCAACCTCGACAAGATCGGCCAGCATTCGGCCGATACCTCGGAACTCTTCTTCGAGGACTGCCGGGTGCCGATCACCAACTGTCTCGGCGAGGAGAACAAGGGGTTCATCTACCTGATGAGCCAGCTGCCGCAGGAGCGGCTTTCGATCGCCTGCTCGGCGATGGGGGGTGCACAGCGCGCGTTCGACGAGGCGGTGCGCTTCACCAAGGAGCGCAAGGCGTTCGGCAAGACCATCTTCGACTTCCAGAACACCCGCTTCACGCTGGCCGAGCTGAAGGCGAAGCTCCAGGCCGGGTGGGCCCATCTCGACTGGGCGATCCGCCGCCACATGGCGGGCAAGCTCGATGCCTATGAGGGGGCTGCGGCCAAGCTGTTCTCGACCGAGCTGCAGTGGGAGGTGGTGGATGCCTGCCTCCAGCTGCATGGCGGGGCCGGCTACATGAACGAATATCCGATTGCGCGGCTGTGGCGCGACGCCCGGGTGCAGCGCATCTATGGCGGCACCAGCGAGATCATGAAGGAGCTGGTGGGCCGCAGCCTCTAGGGCGCGGGCCGGCCGGAGGGAGGCGGCCCGGCCGGTTGGCGTTCAGCTTGGCTTCGCGCTGCCCTCGCGGATCTTCCGGGCGAGCGCTCGGACCCGTTCGGGCGTGGCCCGGGGGCCGTGAGGGGTTGCGGCGAGCGCGGTGGTGCGGGTGGTGGCGCGGCTGTAGCTGGTGACCGAGCGGCGGATGACATGGCCGATCTCGGGGGCATGGTCGAAGCTGATCCGCTCGAGCGGGCGCATGGTGGTCGGCGAGTAGCGGTCACGGCGGACCGGCACCGCCTCGAACCTGCCTGCGGGGACCTCGACCGGGGCGAGGCGGCCGGTCTCGCAGCGCCACCGCGCAGTCGTGCGGACAAAGGGCCGATCGGGGCGCCTGCGGCTCTCGGTCACGACCCGGAAGCGGACGGCGCGCGGCCTGTCGAGCGGCCAGATCCTGTCGGGATCGCCCACGACCTTGCGGCGGCCCTCCTCGCCGCGCAGCGACCATTCGAGGATGGGGACCACGAAGTTGCGGTCGCGCA
>CALLWN010000332.1 GCA_938016505.1 uncultured Sphingomonadaceae bacterium | reverse complement strand
CGCGTCGGCTACAGCCATGTCTATGGCGCGCCGGGGCTTTCGGCAGTGACGATCCTCGCCAACTGAGGAGGTGTCCGCACGCCGGATGAAGGGGAGGGAGATGGGACTGCTCGAGGGAGATGTCGCGCTGGTGACCGGCGCGGCCGGCGGGATCGGGCTTGCGACTGCCAGGCGCTTTCTCGACGAGGGCGCCCGGGTGGCGATCGCCGATGTCGATGCCGCGCGCCTCGCCGGCGCTGCCGAGACGCTGCGCGCCGACGTGCTCGCCGTGCCGCTCGACGTGACCGCGCGGGCGAGCTGGCAGGCGGCCGTTGACGCCGTTGTCGATCGGTTCGGCACGCTCACCATCCTGGTCAACGGCGCAGGCATCTCCGAGCCGGCCGACATCGAGACCTTGTCCGACGACGCCTGGGAGCGGCACCTCGCCATCAACCTCTCGGGCGTGATGTACGGGATGCAGGCGGCAACGCCAGCGATGAAGGCGAGCGGCCGGCCATGCGCGATCGTCAACATCGCCTCCATGCTCTCGATGCGGCCGGGCGCCATCTTCACCGCCTATTGCGCATCGAAGACGGGCATGGTCGCCATGTCGCAGGCGGCGGCGCTGCATTTCGCTCACGCGCGGATCCCGATCCGGGTCAACACCGTGCATCCCGGTGCCATCCGCACGCCGATGTACGAGCGCTACATCGCCATGGCCGAGGACCGGGCGGCGGCCGAAGCGAGCTTTGCCGCGACCCACCCGATGGGCCGGGTGGGCGAGGCCGAGGAGG
Organism: uncultured Sphingomonadaceae bacterium; assembly: GCA_938016505.1. Lineage (GTDB taxonomy): Bacteria > Pseudomonadota > Alphaproteobacteria > Sphingomonadales > Sphingomonadaceae > Thermaurantiacus. The sequence continues at coordinate 2,209 of CALLWN010000332.1, read as the reverse complement.
TGGCCGAAGCGATCCTGTTCCTCGCCAGCCGGCTTGCAAGCTTCACGACCGGGGCGCAATTGCCGGTCGATGGCGGCGGGCACATCCGGGACTGAAGACCGGGACTGAAGACCGGGACTGGAGGCCGGGACTGAAGAGTGGGCCAGGGCAGGTGCGGCGGGATTGCGAAGGAGAGGGCAATGGCAGAGACAGGCGCAGTCCAGGTGCATCTGGTCGCGGGCGGCAAATATCATGACATCGACTTCGCCCGGCTCGAGCTTCTGAAACTGTTCGCCGAGGAGCCGCGGATCCGGGCGAGCGTCGCCCCCGACTTCGGCGACCTCGACCGGCTTGGCGAGTGCAGTCTGCTTGTCTCCTACACGGTCGACCTCGTCCCGACGCCTGATGAGACGGTCGCCATCCGCCGCTGGATCGAGGCGGGCGGGCGCTGGCTGGTGCTGCACGGGACCAACTCGATCCTGCGGTTCCGCGACGACGGCCTCGTCGACAGCCCGACCGAGCGCGACGACGTGATGGCGCTCATCGGCACCCAGTTCATCGCCCACCCGCCGATCGGGCCGTTCCGGGTCGAGGTGGTGGCCGACCACCCGCTGGTGGCGGGCGAGGAGCCGTTCGAGGTGGTCGACGAGCTCTATCTCCAGCGCCGGCTGGCCGATGATCTCGAGGTCTATCTCGCCTCGCGCTTTGCCGGCGAGGCGACCGGGTTCGTGGTGTCGCACTGGGAAGATACGGAGGTCCCCATCCTCTACCAGCGGCGGCAAGGTGCAGGACGCATCCTCTACTATGCGCTTGGGCACGCCCGCGGCCACTATGACCTGCCGCTGTTCACGCCCTTCTGGACGCATCCGGAGCGGTGCGCGTGGAACTACCCGGTGCACTACCGGCTGCTGCGGCGGTGCCTGGCCTGGGGAATGGGAAAGATCGACTGATGGACATGGAGCTTTCGCCCGCCGAACTGGCCTTCCGCGACGAGGTGCGCGCCTTCCTCGCCGAGGCGCTGCCGGCGCATGTGCGCGAGGGCGCGCGCAACACCCCGTCCGTGTTCGTCGAGCCCGACATCGGCGACGAGTGGCACAGGGCGCTCAACGCGCGGGGCTGGGTCGCCTATCATTGGCCGGTCGAGCATGGCGGAACCGGCTGGACCCCGGTGCAGCGCTACATCTTCGAGAAGGAGTGCGCGCTGGCCGACGCACCGGCGCTCTCGGTGCTGGGCCTGAAGCTCATCGGCCCGGTGCTGTGCCGCTATGGCACGCCCGAACAGCAGGCGCGGTTCCTGCCGCGGATCCGCGACGCCTCGGAGAAATGGTGCCAGGGCTATTCCGAGCCCGGCGCCGGCTCCGACCTCGCGTCTCTCAAGACCAGGGCCGAGCGGCGGGGCGACCGCTATGTCATCGATGGCACCAAGATCTGGACAACCCACGCCCACTATGCCGACTGGATGTTCTGCCTTGCCCGCACCGACCCGGACGCCAAGCCGCAGGCGGGCATCAGCTTTCTCCTGATCCCGATGCACCAGAAGGGCATCTCGATCCGGCCGATCGTGACCCACGCCGGCGACCATGAAGTCAACCAGGTGTTCCTCGACGCGGCCGAAACCTCGGCCGACTGCCTTGTCGGCCGCGAAGGCCAGGGCTGGGAGATCGCCAAGTATCTGCTCGAGAATGAACGGGGCGGAAGCTGTGCCGCGCCGCGCCTGCTTGCCGACCTCGCGCAGCTGCGGCGCTGTGCCGATGCCGAGCCTTCGGGGGTCAATGGCGCGCTCGGTCACCAGCCCTCGATCGAGGCGCGGCTGGTGAAGCTCGAGCTCGAGGCGCTCGCGCTCGAGACGACCGAACTCAGGATCCTCGCCGACCTTGCCAAGGGCCGGAGCCCGGGGCCGCAGACCTCGCTCGTCAAGCTGGTCGCCTCGAGCCTGCGCCAGCGGATCGACGAGCTCGCCGTCGACATCTTCGGCCCGCTCGGGCTCCAGCTGCCGCCCGAGCGGCCGCTCTATGGCAACAGCGCCCCCGAGCCGGTCGGCAGCCGCGAGGCCCAGCTCGCCATGCCGACCTACCTCAATGGCAGGGCCTGGACCATCTTTGGCGGCTCGAACGAAGTGCAGAAGGGCATCATCGCCAAGCAGGTCCTCGGCCTCTGAGGGTGCCGCCGGCGAGCCCTGCCATGTCGGCAGGGGCTGCGGCATTGGCGCAACAGGGATGGGGGTTCCGCC
>CALLWN010000331.1 GCA_938016505.1 uncultured Sphingomonadaceae bacterium | reverse complement strand
ATGGACCACACGGTTGCGCGTGACAGCGGCATCGATGCTGCCGGCGACTGTCGCCTCTTTCGCGGCCGTTGCGTAGCCGGCCAGGGCATCGACGTGGATGCCTGTCTCGGGAACCCCGCGCGGGATGCGCCGGTCCTGGCTGTTGACGACCCCGCCGATGGCCGACGAGCCGTAGAGCAGCACTTCGGGCCCGCGCACCACCTCGATCCGGTCGGCGGCGAAGGGCGAGATGGCAACGGCGTGGTCGACGCTGGTGTTGGCGACATCGAAGCTGCCAATGCCGTCGGTCAGCACCCGGACCCGCTCGCCCTGGAGGCCGCGGAGCACGGGGCGCGAGGCGTTGGGGCCGAAGAAGGTGGAGGAGACCCCGGGCTGGCGTGCGAGCGTTTCGCCGATGGTCGAGCGCGTCTCGCGGGCGAGATCCGCGCCGGCCAGGACCGAGACGCCCGACAGCACGAAGAAGGTTTCGCGCGGATAGGGTGCAGTGACGATGATCTCGGGGTTCTGGTCGAGATGGGTCTCGGCCGGTGGCGCCTCGGCGGCAAGCGCCGGCACGGCGAGGAGCGTTGTGGCAACGGGGAGCAGGGCGCGCATCGGGTCCTCCGGGTTTCTCGAGGCCCGCCTGCTAGATGAGACAGTATATCAAGACAAGCCGATGCGCGCTCAGGCGCCGGCAGCAGCCCGCAGCTCGGCCCTGAGCGCATCGATGGGGATGAGCCGGCCTCGCTCCTCGACATGCCAGAAGGTCCAGCCGTTGCACGAGGGCAGGCCCTGGACTGCCGCGCCGACCTGGTGGATCGAGCCGGTGCGGCCGCCATCGAGCGCGACGCTGCCGTCGGCGCGCACCCGGGCGCGGAAGCGGCGGCGCGGGCACAGAAGCGTTGCGCCGGGCTTGAGGCGTCCGGCCTCGACCAGCGCGCCGAAGGGAACGCGCGGCGCCGCGCGCGCCTCGGCGGTGACGGCGCGGTCCTCGGGCGCGAGCGGGGTGACGGCGTCGATCCGGGCGCGAGCGAGTTCGGCGTAGCGAGGCTCGCGCTCGATGCCGATGAACCGCCGGCCGAGCCGCTTCGCGACCGCGCCGGTCGTGCCGGTGCCAGCGAAGGGGTCGAGCACGAGGTCGCCTTCGCGGCTGGTGGCGAGCAGCACGCGATGGAGGAGGGCCTCGGGCTTCTGGGTGGGATGGGCCTTTTGGCCCGCGACCTTCACCCGCTCGGCGCCGGTGCAGATGGGGAGCCACCAGTCGGAACGCATCTGGACGCCCTCGTTCACGGCCTTCATCGCATGGTAGGCGAAATGCGGCCGCGACTGCTTCGACCGCACGGCCCAGATGAGGGTCTCGTGGGCGTTGGTGAACCGGGTGCCGCGGAAGTTGGGCATGGGGTTGGACTTGAGCCAGACCACGTCGTTCTGGATCCAGAAGCCGAGGTCCTGGAGCGCAGCGCCGACCCGAAAGATGTTGTGATAGCTGCCGATGACCCACAGCGCGCCATCGGGCTTAAGGACGCGGCGCGCCTCGCCGAGCCAGGCGCGGGTGAAGCTGTCGTAGGCGGCGAAGCTGTCGAACCGGTCCCAGGCCTCGGTCACGGCATCGACCTCGCTGCCGTCGGGGCGGTGAAGGTCACCGCCGAGCTGGAGGTTGTAGGGCGGGTCGGCAAAGACGAGATCGACCGAGCCTGGCGCGAGCCGCCCCATCTCTGCCACGCAATCGCCCGTGATGATCATGTCGAACCCCCTCGGCGCCGAACCTCCCCGGATGCTGCGGGATCAGGGAATCCATCGTCAAGTCATGGGTTTGTGACACTATCCCCAGTGTTTGTCTCCAGACTTCGGTCAGCCACAACCGATTGAGTCCGGGTGGGAGGGACGGCCTCTAGATGTTGCGGCTGTGGCAAAAAGGACTCAGCCGGCAAGAAGCTTGGCGACCGGTGCGAAGGTCAGCCGGTGGATGGCCGAGGGACCAAGGGTGGCGAGCGCTGCAAGGTGCGCGGGCGTGCCATAGCCCTTGTGGACGGCAAGGCCGTAGCCGGGGTGGGCGGCATCGAGCCGGACCATCTGGGCGTCGCGCGCGACCTTGGCGACGATGGAGGCTGCCGAGATGACGGCCTCGGTCGCGTCACCGCCGACGATGGCGCGGACCGGGAAGGCGAGCGGCGGCGCACGGTTTCCGTCGACGAGGACGAGATCGGGCGGGCCGCAGGCGACGGCGAGCGCCTCGACCGCGCGGGTCATGGCAAGCAGGGTGGCGCCAAGGATGTTGATGCGGTCGATCTCGGCGACCGAGGCCTCTCCGAGAGCCACTGACCCGGCACGCCGGATTGCGGCATCGAGCCGGAGGCGTTGGGGATGGGTGAGGCGCTTCGAATCGGCGAGGCCGGGAACCTCGCGACAGAGCAGGACGGCGGCAGCGACGACCGGCCCGGCGAGCGGCCCGCGACCGACCTCGTCGACACCGAAGATCCTCACGCGGCGGGGAGGCGCCAGCTGTGGCCAAGCGGTCCGTGGCCTGCCCCGAAACCGGGCGCGTTTGCGATCGCTTCGGCGACATAGGCGCGCGCCTCGGCGACGGCTGCCTCAAGCCCGCTGCCCTTCGCCAGCCCCGTTGCGACCGCGCTTGCGAGCGTGCAGCCGGTGCCGTGGGTGTGGCGGGTTGCAATCCGCGGGCTGGCGAAGCGGCGGCTGGCATTGCGCGTGACCAGCCAGTCCACCACCTCGGCGCCCTCGAGGTGGCCGCCCTTGGCGAGGACCGCGCGGGCACCGGCGTCGAGCAGTTCCTGCGCGGCGAGAAGCAGGTCGGCCTCGTCGGCGACTTCGGTTCCGGTCAGCGCCGCAAGCTCGGGGGCGTTGGGCGTGACGACGGCTGCGGTCGGCACCAGCCGGGCGAGCAGCGCTTCGACCGCTTCGGCGGCGAGCAGCGGTGCGCCGCCCTTTGCGACCATGACCGGATCGAGCACGATCGGCCCGGTGAAGCCTTCGAGCGCGTCGGCGACCGCCTCGATGGTGGCGGCATCGCCGAGCATGCCGATCTTGACGGCATCGGCGCCGATGTCGGCGAGGACGGCGCGGACCTGGGCGGCGACGATCGGCGGGGGGATGGCGTGGACCGCCGAGACCCCGAGGGTGTCCTGCACGGTGACCGCCGTGATGGCCGTTGCGGCATAGCCGCCGAGCATGGTGATTGTCTTGACGTCGGCCTGGATCCCGGCTCCGCCGCCGGAGTCCGAGCCGGCGATCGCGAGCACCCGGGGCAGCATGGTCAGGCGGCCGCCCTGACCGCTTCGCAGACTTCCTCGACACTGCGGGCGACAAGCGCCTCGTCGTCGGCCTCCGCCATGACCCGGATGAGCGGCTCGGTGCCCGACGGGCGAACCAGAAGCCGGCCACGGCTGCCGAGTTCGGCCTCGACTTTGGCGATGGTGGCCCGGACCCGCGGGTCCTCGAGCGGCCTGCCGCCATTGAACCTGACGTTGCGCAGCAGTTGCGGGACGGGATCGAACAAGTGGAGCACCTCGCTCGCCGGGCGGCCATCGGCGACGAGCACGGCGAGCACCTGGAGCGCTGCGACAAGGCCATCGCCCGTTGTCGCGTGATCGGCGAGGATGATGTGGCCCGACTGTTCGCCGCCGAGGTTGCAGCCGCGCGCCCGCATCTCGGCGAGCACATGGCGATCGCCGACGGGCGTGCGGGCGAGCGCAAGGCCGAGTGCGGCGCAATGGCGTTCAAGCCCGAGGTTCGACATGACGGTTGCAACGACCGCGCCACCCTTGAGCCGCCCGGCGGCCTTGAGGGAACGGGCGACAAGGGCGAGGATCTGGTCGCCATCGACGATCCGCCCAGCCTCGTCGACGAGGATGAGGCGATCGGCATCGCCGTCGAGCGCGATCCCGATGTGGGCGCCGCTTGCAACCACGGTTTCGGCGAGCTTTTCCGGGTGGGTGGAGCCGCATGCGGCATTGATGTTGAGCCCGTCGGGCTCGGCGCCGAGCGTCACCAGCTCGGCCCCAAGCTCCCACAGCGCTTCGGGCGCGACCCGATAGGCGGCGCCGTTGGCGCAATCGAGCGCGACCTTCAGCCCATCGAGCCGGGCGCCCTCGGGAAAGCTTGCCTTGACGGCATGGATGTAGCGGCCGCGGGCGTCGTCGATGCGCCGGGCCCGGCCGATCGCCTGGTTCTGGGCGCGGGGCAGGTCGGCCTCGATCAGCGCCTCGATCGCGGCCTCGTCGGCGTCGGAGAGCTTGTAGCCATCCCGGCCGAACAGCTTGATGCCATTGTCAGGGAAAGGGTTGTGGCTGGCCGAGATCATGACGCCGAGGTCGGCGCGCATCTCCCGGGTGAGCATGGCGACTGCAGGCGTCGGCAGGGGGCCGACCTGCACCACGTCCATGCCGACCGACGTGAAGCCGGCGGTCAGCGCCTGTTCGAGCATGTAGCCCGACAGCCGCGTGTCCTTGCCGATGAGCACCCGGTGGCGGTGCCCGCCGTTCACGAAGTGGGTGCCGGCCGCCTGGCCCACCTTCAATGCCAGCTCGGGCGTCAGCGTTTCGCCGTTGGCGAGCCCCCGGATCCCGTCGGTGCCGAAATAGCGCTTCCCCATGCGGCTCTCCGCCTCTAGCTCCGGCCTCCGTTAGACCCGGAGCGGTCGAAGCGGCAAGGTGGGGCGATGAACGGGGGCATGGCAACGCTCGACATCGGGATCCTGCTGGTGGCCGGGCTCTGGGCGGGGCTGCAGAATGCGCTGGCCGGCGGCGGCTCGTTCGTGACGCTGCCGGCGCTGATGCTGACCGGGCTCGATGCCCGCGTTGCCAACCTCACCTCGACGGTCGCGCTGTTTCCCGGCCAGATCACGACCGCGCTGGCCAACTGGCGGCTGACCGGAGCGGTTGGCGCGACCGGTTTCCTGCTCCTTCTGGCCGTCAGCCTCGCCGGCGGGGCGTTCGGGGCCTGGCTGCTGCTGAAGACGCCTTCGGCGCTGTTCGCGGCGATGCTGCCCTGGCTGGTGCTGGCCGCCACCCTCCTCTTTGCCCGCGGCGCCTTCGGCCGGCCGCTCCGGGCGGCCCATCTGGCCCGGGGGCCGGTGGTGGCGGCCCATTCGCTGGTCTCCATCTACGGCGGCTATTTCGGCGGCGGGATCGGCTTTCTGATGCTGGCGCTGTTCACGCTGGCAGGAACGACAGTGAAGGCCGCGCAGGCCAACAAGAATGCCTTCGCAGCTGCCATGAACCTCTCGGGCGCGGCCGTGTTCGCAGCCTCTGGCGAAGTGGCGTGGCGGGCAGCGCTTGTGCTCGGCCTGGCCTCGATGGCGGGTGGCTATCTGGGCGCCCGCCTCATCGCCCATGTGCCCGACCGGGCGATCCGGCTGCTCGTCATCGCCATCGGCCTTGCGCTCTTCGCCGGGCTGCTGTGGCGGGGTTGACCCGGCCGGCTTCGCCGCGCTTTGGAGCGGCGCGAAGGAGGCCCCCCGATGCCGTTCGACAAGTCGAAGCTGCCAAGTCGCCACGTCTCGCTGGGACCGGAGCGCGCACCGCACCGGAGCTACTATTATGCGATGGGCCTTTCGGCCGAGGAGATCATGCGCCCGTTCGTGGGGGTGGTCTCGGCCGGGAATGACTCGGCGCCGTGCAACACGACGCTCGACGCCCAGGCCGATGTGGCGCGCGAGGGCGTGATCGAAGCCGGCGGGACGCCGAGGCGGTTCAACACCATCACCGTGACCGACGGCATCGCCATGGGCCACCAGGGGATGAAGTCGTCGCTCGTCTCGAGGGAGGTGATCGCGGATTCGGTCGAGCTTTCGGTGCGCGGCCACTGCTATGATGCGCTGGTGGGGTTTGCGGGGTGTGACAAGAGCCTGCCCGGCATGATGATGGCGATGCTGCGCCTCAACGTGCCGAGCGTGTTCGTCTATGGCGGGTCGATCCTGCCCGGCCGGTTCGAGGGCCACGACGTGACGGTCGTCGACGTGTTCGAGGCGGTGGGCAGCCACGCGGCGGGCGGGTGCCCGCTGGCCCGGCTGGAAGCGCTGGAGAAGGTGGCCTGCCCCGGCGATGGCGCCTGCGGCGGGCAGTTCACGGCCAACACCATGGCCTGCGTGGCCGAGGCGATCGGGCTGTCGCTGCCCAATTCGAACATGGCGCCTGCGCCGCACCCGAGCCGGGCCGACCATGCCCGCGCCGCCGGCCGGGCGGTGATGGCCTGTCTCGAGCGCAACCTGCGGCCGCGCGACATCTGCACGCGCGAGGCGTTCGCCAATGCGGCGCGGGTGGTGGCAGCGACCGGCGGCTCGACCAATGCCGCGCTTCACCTGCCGGCGATGGCGCACGAGGCGGGGATCCGGTTCACGCTGGCAGACGTTGCCGAGATCTTCCGCTCGACGCCCTATCTCGCCGACCTGAAGCCCGGCGGGCGCTATGTGGCGCGCGACATGCACCTCGCTGGCGGCGTCTATATGGTGATGAAGACGCTGCTGGAGGGCGGGTTCCTCCATGGCGACTGCCTGACGGTGACGGGCCGGACGATTGCCGAGAACCTGGCCGACATCGCGTGGAACGCGGCGCAGGACGTGATCCGGCCAGTGTCGAACCCGCTCTCGCCCACGGGGGGCGTGGTGGGCCTCTCCGGCAGCCTCGCGCCCGACGGGGCGATCGTGAAGGTGGCGGGCATGGCACACCTCGCCTTCGAGGGGCCGGCCCGCTGCTTCGACAGCGAAGAGGAGGCCTTTGCCGCGGTCGAGCGCCGGGACTATCGCGAGGGCGAGGTGCTCGTGATCCGCTACGAGGGGCCCAAGGGTGGGCCGGGGATGCGCGAGATGCTCTCGACGACGGCTGCGCTCTATGGCCAGGGCATGGGCGACAGGGTGGCGCTGGTGACCGACGGGCGCTTCTCGGGGGCGACGCGCGGCTTCTGCATCGGCCATGTCGGGCCGGAGGCGGCCGATGGCGGCCCGATCGCGCTTGTCGAGGATGGCGACATCATCCGGATCGACGCCGAGGCCGGCACCATCGACCTCCTGGTGAGCGAGGATGCGCTCAGCGCGCGCCGGGCGCGCTGGCAGCCTCGGGCGCACGCCTACCAGTCGGGTGCGTTATGGCGTTATGCGAAGACAGTGGGCCCAGCGCATCTTGGCGCGGTCACCCACCCGGGTGGAGCGGCCGAGACGCACTGCTTCGCCGACATCTGAGCCTGCAATCGGCAGTGGCCGAACAAGGTTAACGGCAGCGCCAACTGTCGGCTGGCTTTACACCGGCACTGTCATGTTCCGAAGCAGAAGTCGGGATTCCAGACGGATAGGCATTTGGCACGAAACTTGCTGACAGAAGTGCGGGGCGGCTTCTGGAGGCTGCCCACGGCCTTGTCTTGAAGGAGTTGTCTCAAGGCTGAAGACGTGCATCACCTGCGGTTTGCTGCTGGGCGCAGGCGCAGCGCAGGCCGCCGCCATCACCTGGACGGACTGGACCTCTGCCTCGGCCGCCGGCGTGGCCGGGACGATGGGGACGGTTGCAGTCACCGGGACCACCAACACGGGTGGCTTCCACAACTGGCAGATCTCGGGCGGCACCGACTATTGGCGGCAGGGCAGCGTGAACCCCTGGCCGGCCTATGACGCGCTTCCCAACCTTCCTGCCAACACTGACTTCGTGGCACCGAACACCGGCAGCTACAGCTTCACCTTCTCGACGCCGGTGGTCGGCCTGACCATGGCGATCATCAGCCTGGGCCAGACCAATGTCCAGACCGAGTGGACGTTCGACCAGCCCTTCACGCTCGTCGACCAGGGGCAGGGCTTCTGGGGCAATGGCGCCTTCACCATTGCGGGCAACACCATCGGTTCGGGCGAGGGGCATGGCGTCATCCGTTTCGACGGGCCGGTCAGCAGCCTGACGCTGCGCTCGGTCAATGGCGAATTCTGGTCGGGCTTCACCTTCGGCCATGACTCGGTCGTGCCTGAGCCTGCGACCTGGGCACTGCTGATCGCCGGCTTCGGCCTGGTGGGCGCGGCTGCCCGCCGCCGCCGGCCTGCTGGCGTCAGCGCCTGAGCGCGTCGGCCGGGGGCCCTGGAGACCGGGGCCTCCGGCCGCAGCTTCAAGCCGTTCGCATGCTGATGGGCCGAGGCCGCCCTGCGCGCGCAGCCCCGCGGATTTCCCTCGCGCCGCTTCGGCAGAAGGGGGCCGGAGACCTGTCGTCTTTCAGTCATGATTTGCCGATTGGCAGGTTCGGAGACCAGGATTCTTTCATTCGCCCTGTTTTGTTTCAGAGTTATGAACCAGTTCTGGCAAGTAAGGAAAGTTAATGGCACATTACTGACAAATTTCACGTTTTCTATTGTTGTTCATGTTGTATTGGTGGTTGACAACTGATGATTTTCGACTTATTTTTCGAGTCCGGACTGTCTGGTCATGGGGTCTCGTTGGCAAGTTCCTCGAGAGGTATTTGCGGGAACCGGGGCTTCTCCAGCTGTTTGGTGGCAAGGCTTCCCATTCCGGGGGCATGGAAACAGGGGTTAGTGAACATGATGAAGGATCAGCGGGCTGCGGCCATCTCCGTGTTGCGCACTGGCGCGGCTGCAATCATCCTTGGCGGTTTGTGGGGCGCCGGCCCGGCGCTCGCCTGCCGGGACGACAAGTGCACGCCCGGGCCCGGCGACATCCGCCCGATCACCAATTTGCCCTTGATCATCGGCGGGTATGGGTCGATTCGCGTCTTCGACGGCCCGACGACTCCCGCCAACGTCTTCCCGCCCTTCCCGGATTACACTGGCCGGTTAACGGTTGCGCTCGGTGACCTCAATGGCGACGGGATCGCCGACATCGTCACGGCACCGGGCGCGGGTCCGTCGCGGGTGCGCGTGTTCGATGGCGCCGACCTCTACAGGGGCGCGCCGCCCGCCCCGATCCTCGAATTCCCGCCGCTCGACCCCGACGCCTCCAATGGCGTCTTCGTCGCTGCAGGCGACCTTGGCAGCGGGCCGACGATTGTCGTCGGCTCCGGCACTGGTGCGGCCACGGTCGTGGTCGTCGATGCGGCAGGGAGTGTGGTGACGACCTTCCAGCCGTTTCTCCCCGGCTTCACCGGCGGCGTGCGGGTGGCGATCGGCGGCGGCGACGGGAATGGTCCCGCCAACATCGTCGCCGGCTCGGGCCCTGGCATGAGCGGCACCGTCGTGGTGTTCAACGGCCAGACCACAGCCCCGATCGCGACATTCCAGCCGTTCGGCCCCGGTTTCACCTCGGGCGTGACCGTTGCGACCGGCGTGTTCGAATCGGTCCCCGCGCTCGTCGTCGGCCAGGGGGCCAATGGCGGGCTGGTGAAGATCTACAAGCTCGACGGATTGCGGGAGCTGGCGAGTTTCCATCCGTTCGGGCCGGGCCACGTCGGCGGAGTGAATGTCGGCGCGGGCCAGTTCCTTGCCGCGCGCGCGATCTTCGCGGGCGATGCCTCCGGATCCGGCGTGGTGGTCTTCACAGCCACTGTGACAGGCATCTCCGACGACTCCGGGCCTGCAGCCAGTCTTTCCGCTTCGGCCGGGCCGCGCCCCCTCGCCAGCTTCGTGCCATTCGATGGGGCAGAGGGCGTGTTCCCGGCGGGGATCAGCCTTGCGACAGGGTCGCCAGCTCTGGTTCCCGAGCCGGCCAGCTGGGCGCTGCTGATCGCCGGCTTCGGCCTGGTGGGCTCGGCGTTGCGCCGCCGGCGCGCCTTCGCTCCGGCCTGATCGCCAGGCGCGGCGCTGACGTCGTTCGGGGTCAGCGCCGCTGCCAGGAGATGAACAGTCCGGCCGCTGCGACTGCGCCCAGCGCGAGTGCGCTGTTGGCCGGATCCTCCCAGACGACGGCGGCGAGCAGCACGCTGTTGGCGGTGAGCGCGAGCACTGCGGGCAGCGGAAAGAGGGGCATGCGGAACGGGCGCGGCATGGCGGGCGCGGTTTGGCGCAGGCGGATGAGGGTCGCGATGAGCGCGATCTCGATGAGGATCCGCAGCGGCGCGTTGATGGCGACGATGGCGAGATAGGCGCCCGAGGCGGCCAGCGCCGCGCCGCCCGCCATGGTGATAGTGAGGGCGAGGCGCGGGCTGCCGCCAGGCGCGACCCGGGCGAGGACGCCGGGGAGCGCGCCATCGCGCGCCATGGCGAAGGCGCCGCGGCTGTGGGTCATCAGGCGCAGGTTGACCGAGGCTGCGACCGAGAGGATGCCGAAGGCCGCGACCGTCACGCCGCCGCTTTCCCCGAACGCCTTGACCGCACCTTCGGCAAGCGCGAGCGGCGAGGCCGCCATCTCCCCGACCGTGAGGACCCGGAGCAGGGCGATGTTGATGAGGATGTAGAGCCCGGCAACAACCGCCAGCCCGCCGAAGACCGCGCGGGCGACATTGCGCTCCGGCGCCTTCAGCTCCTCGCCGACATAGATGGGGGTCTGGTAGCCGGTGTAGCTGTTGTGGATGGCGCGCATGGCGAGCGCGACCGCAGCAAGACCGAGCGCAGCGCCGGGGGTCTCTGGCGGAGGCTGGGGCGCTGAGGGTGCGAGGAGAAGCCCGGCGAGGATGAGGGCGAGCGCCAGCCCCTTGGCGCCACAGAACAATGTCTGGGCGAGGCCGTTGGTGCGGGTGCCGGTGAGGTTGAGGACATAGGCGGCGAGGATGAGGGCGACGGCG
>CALLWN010000330.1 GCA_938016505.1 uncultured Sphingomonadaceae bacterium | reverse complement strand
CGGCGCTGCGGTCGGCGCCGGCGTAGGCGTCGAGCAGGTCGAGGTGCCCGCGCGGGGCGAGCAGGCCGCGATCGTCGTGCTGGCCATGGATCTCGATGAGCTGCGCGCCGAGCTGGCGCAGCAGCCCGGCCGAGACCGGCGTGTCGTTGACATAGGCCCGGCTGCCGCCGTCGGCCCTGACGATGCGGCGGATGACAAGCTCGTCGGCGCAGTCGATGTCGTTTGCCGCGAGGAGGGCGCGGGCCGGGTGGGCCGGAGCAAGGGCGAAGCTCGCGCTGACGCCGGCCTGCGCAGCACCGGCCCGGACCAGGCCCGAATCCGCCCGGTCGCCGAGGGCGAGGCCCAGACCGTCGAGGAGGATCGACTTGCCTGCCCCGGTTTCCCCGGTCAGCACGGTGAGGCCGGGGCCGGGCTCGAGAACCGCGTGGTCGATGAGGACGAGATCGCGGATCGCGAGCTGGACGAGCAAGGTCAGCCCGCGTGCTGCTGCATCAGCCTGTAGCCGCGCTCGTACCACTTCGAGCCGGGGAAGTTGGCGCCGAGCACGGCCGCCGCGCGCTGTGCCTCCTCGGGAATGCCGAGTGCCAGATAGGATTCCACCAGGCGGTAGAGGGCTTCGGGAACATGGGTCGTCGTCTGATAGTCGTCAACCACCCGGCGGTAGCGGATCGAGGCTGCGATCCACTGGCGGTTTTTGGCGTAGAAGCGGCCGATCTCCATCTCCTTGCCGGCGAGATGGTCATCGATGAGGTCGAGCTTGAGGCGCGCATCGGCGGCGTAAGGCGATGCCGGATAGCGGCGCACAAGTTCGTTCATCGCGTCCTTCGCCTGCTGCGTGATCCGCTGGTCACGCTGCACATCGGCAATCTGCTCATAATAGCTCATGGCTATGATGTAATGGGCATAGGGCGCATCGCGATTGCCAGGATGCAGTGAGAGGAAACGCTGCGCCGAAAGGATCGCGGCGGAATAGTCCTGCGCGGCATAGTGGCTGAAGGCCGACATGAGCTGGGCCCGCCGCGCCCAGATTGAATAGGGGTGCTGGCGCTCCACCTCGTCGAACAGGCTGGCGGCTGTCTTGTAATTCCGCTGGTCGAGCGTGGTGCGGGCCAGCGTGTAGAGTGTCTCGGCGTCGCGCGCGACATAGGCGGCCTCGGGCGCCTTTTTGCCGCGGTTCCTGGCACAGCCCGGCGCCAGTGCCAGTGCCATGGCGAGAAGCAGCAGGGTCGCGCTGCGGCCGGCACGGAAAGCAGGTGTCATGGCGCGGTCCTTACCGGCCGAGGCGCAGGCTCACAAGCAAGGACCATGGCGGATCCCGCACCGGTGCGGCCGCGCCGGTGGGGCCGGCCGGCCGCGCCAGCCGCCACAGGAGGAGCGCCTCGGCACGTGCCAGGACCGGAACCGGCGCCCGGCCAAGCTTCCCTGCGAGATCGGCGGCATCGCGGGGCGATCGGCCGGCGGCAAGCGTCACGTGCAGGTCCGGCTCCAGCCGCTCCTGAGGACGCAGCAACGCGAACAGGCGATGGCGGAGCGCCCCGTGCAGGTCGAGGAGGTGCTCGCCGCGCGCCGGCAGGAAGACGGCATCGCCGTGGGCCCTCGGCGGCAGGAAGAGGACGGGAAAAGGCTGCCTGCCGCGCAGTTCCGTCCGGATTTCGGCCACGATCGCCGGCGCCTCGCCCCCAGGCAGCTGGCGAAACAGCGTAAGGTGGGCGGGGACACCGGGCCTCGCTTCCGGCCAGGCCGCCCTCCGCAGGGACTCGAGCGCTGCCTGGTTCGGCCGGTCGAGCCCGAGGGTGAGGAGGAGCGACCCCGGCACTGGAGACGCGGTTGCGGCCACTGGTCCTGCTCTAGCCAACGGCTCCAAGCGGGGCTAGGGGCCACGGCAAAGACAAGAGAGATCAGGGCGGGCATGCTCGACGCCATTCGGAAATCGACCCGGTCGTGGGCCGGGATGGCGATCCTCGGGCTTGCGGTGCTCGCCCTCGTCGTCACGCTCTTCTACGGGCAGGCCACGCCGCCCGTTTCCGGCGCGCGCGGCAGGGAGGTCGCCCGGATCGGTACGGCAGGGATTGGCGAGACGGACCTTGTGGATGCCGTGAACCGCGCGCTCGACCGCGAGCGCGCGCAAAACCCGACCCTCACCCTGCCGGCATTCGTGCAGCTGGGCGGGGTCGATCTCGTGCTCGAGCAGCTCCTGGTCGGCCGGTCGCTGGCGGTGTTCGCCGCAAAGGCGGGCATTCCGATCGGGAAGCGCATCGTCGATGGCGAAATCGCCAGCATCCCGGCGTTGCAGGTGGCAGGCGCGTTCAATGAGGCTGCGTTTCGGCGTTTCCTGCAGCAGCAGCGGATCAGCGAGGCCATGCTCCGGCAGGACATCACCGATCGCTTCGCCCAGCGTCTCCTGCTTCGCTCGATCCTCGTTGGCACTGCAGTGCCGGATCAGCTGGTCGAACCTTACGCGACCCTTCTTCTCGAGCAGCGGAGCGGCACGATCCTCGCTGTCCCGGCGGCGCTCGCGCCGGCGCCGGCCGCACCCGACGAGGCCGCGCTCAAGGCCTTCTGGGAGCGCAACCGCGCCGCATGGACCGTGCCCGAGCGCCGGGCATGGCGCGAGGCAGTCATCGACCGTTCCGCCGTCGCCCGCGAGGCGGTTCCGTCTGCTGCCGACGTCGAAGCCTACTGGCGGGCCAACCCGGCAGAGTTTGGCGGTGTCGAGCGGCGCCAGCTGCGCCAGGTCGTGCTGCCATCGGAAGCCGCGGCAAAGGCGCTGTTCGACCAGATCGCGGGCGGCATGCGCTTCGCCGATGCTGCCTCGGCCGCCGGCTTCGGCCCGGCGGACACCGCGCTCGGCAATCTGAGCGAGACCGAACTCGCAACCCAGCTCAACGCCGAGGTGGCGCGTGCAGCCTTCGCCGTGGCCGAGGGGGCAGTCTCGGCTCCGGTCAGGGGGCCCATCGGCTGGCACCTCGTGCTGACCGAAAAGCTGACGCCAGCGAAGGTCCGCCCGCTCGAGGAGGTTCGCGACGCGATCATCGCCAGGCTCGGGGCCGAGCGGACCGAACGGCTCCTCGCCGAACGGGTGGCTGCGATCGAGGACCGGCTTGCCGCCGGCGAACCCATCGGGGAGGTGGCCCGCGCCTTCGGGCTGACCCTTGCCGAGGTCGAGCCGGTCACGGCCGATGGCCGCAAGCTCGAGGGCGGCAACCTTCTCGTTCCGGTCTCCGCGCCCCATGCCGACCGGGCCTTCGCGGCGGATCCGGCCGACGGCGCGGTCGTCGTCGAGGACGGGCAGGGCGGATATCTGCTGCTCGAGGTGACGGAGGTGCTCGAGCCGTCGCCAATCCCGCTTGCTGCAATCCGCGATCGGGTGCTTGCGAGCTATATCGCCGATGCGCGCCTTGCTGCCGCGCGCACGATCGCGGAAGAGATCGCCAGGGCCGGCGGCGACCTCGGCGCTGCCGCGCGCACCCATGGCCTGCCACCGCCGCAGCAGCTCGTGGTCCGCCGGCTGGAGCTCGCGCGCGCTGCCCAGACCGGCGAGCAGATCCCGCCGCCGGTGCTGATGCTGCTCAGCCTTCCCGCGGGCACCGCGCGGATTGCCCCGGCACCAGGTGGCCAGGGCTTCTATGTCGTGCGGACGGACGAGATCCGGCGTGGCAGTCCGGACGAGGCGGCCCCGCTGCGCGACCCGATGCGGCAGAGCCTGTCGCGGTCGGCATCGGGCGAGCTTGCCGAGACCTTCGTCCGTGCCGTTCAGCGCGATGTTGGCGCGACCCGGATCCCGGCCGCAATCGAGGCCGTGAAGGCCCGGCTGGCCGGCGCGGGCGATCCTTCGCCGACACCGTGACGGACGCACCGGCGCGCCGGCATCGGCTGCACTGCCTCAGGCTCTCTGCCGATGTGGAAACCCCGGTCTCGGCCTGGCTGAAGCTCGCCGAGCCTGGCCGAGGCGACTGGCTGCTCGAATCGGTGGAGGGCGGGCGCACCCGTGGCCGCTGGTCGATGCTGGGGCTCGACCCCGACCTGCTGTTCGAGGTGCGCGGGAGCGCTGCGCGGAGCAATCGGGCGTGGCGAACCGATCGCAACGCCTTCGTGGCCGAGCGGGGCGACCCGCTTGCCGCCCTGCGCGCCCATGTGGCCTCAGTCCGGATGGAGCTTCCCCCCGAGATGCCGCCCGCAATCCCCTTTCTGGCCGGCTTTTTCGGCTACGAGACGGCCGGGCTGGTGGAGGATCTGCCGCAGCCGGGGGCAGACCCGCTCGGGCTTCCCGACATGCTGTTCATGCGCGCCGGGCTCATCCTCGTCTTCGACCGGCTCAAGGACGAGCTGCACCTGATCGCACCGGTGTGGGATGAGGGCGGCGACCAGGACCGCGCCGACGCCGCCGCGCGGGACCGGCTGGAAGCCGCTGCCGCGCGGCTCGCGGGGGGGCTGCCGCCGGCCGAGCGCTGGCATCGACCCGAAGGCGCAACGCCGCTGCTCGCGCCGGTCATTCCAGAGCCGCGCTACCGGGCCATGGTGGAGCGGGCCAAGGCCTATATCGCTGCGGGCGATATCTTCCAGGTCGTGCTTGCCCAGCGGTTTGTCCGGCCCTTCACCCTGCCGCCGTTCGCGCTCTACCGGGCGCTGCGCCGGGTCAACCCGTCGCCCTTCCTCTACCATCTCGATCTGCCCGGCTTCGCCGTGACGGGTTCAAGCCCGGAGATCCTCGTGCGCGTGCGCGGCGGTCAAGTCACGATCCGCCCCATCGCCGGCACCCGCCCGCGCGGCCGCGACGCCGCCGAGGATCGCGCCCGGCGCACCGAGCTTCTTGCCGACCCGAAGGAGCGTGCCGAGCACCTCATGCTGCTCGATCTCGGCCGCAACGATGTCGGCCGGGTGGCCGAACGCGGCACGGTCGCCGTGACCGAGCGCTTCACGGTCGAGACCTACAGCCATGTCATGCACATCGTCTCGAACGTGGTTGGGAGGCTCGACGCCGGGCACGATGCCATCGACGCGCTGCTCGCGGGCTTCCCCGCCGGCACGGTCTCGGGCGCGCCCAAGATCCGGGCGATGCAAATCATCGCCGAGCTCGAGCCGGAGCGGCGCGGGGTCTATGCCGGCGGGGTCGGCTATTTTGGCGCCGATGGCGGCATGGACAGCTGCATCGTGCTTCGCACCGCCATCGTGAAGGACGGAGTGATGCATGTGACTGCCGGCGCCGGGATCGTCGCGGATTCGGTGCCCGAAGCCGAAGCGGCCGAATGCCGGGCCAAGGCCGGCGCGCTTGCGGCCGCAGCCGACGAGGCGGAGCGGCTGGCGGCCGAACCGGGCTACGGCCAGTAGCGGAACCCCTCTTTGGCTTGCCTCGCGCCGGTCGCGATCGTATCTGGTGCCCGGATACGGCCGGCTCGACACGGCGACAGACAGGCGAACCCTCTCATGTTGATGACCTTCCTTCTCGTGGTGCAGGCGCTTCTCGCACTGGCGCTGGTCGGGGTCATCCTGATGCAGCGCTCCGAAGGTGGCGGCCTGACTGGCGGCGGTTCGGCCGGCGGCCTGGTCTCGGCACGTGGCGCCGCCGACCTTCTCACCCGGACGACGGCGATCCTTGCCACCCTGTTCATCGTGGCATCACTCGGTCTCGCGATCCTCGCAGGCGCCACCCGGGCCGACAAGCCGATCGACACCAGCCTCGCCCGGCCTGCGGCTGGCGGGGCTCCGGCCGCGCCTGCCGCTCCCGCCCTGCCGCCCGATCTTCCGCCGATCCAGAAGTAGCTGTGGACAAGTGGCGCCCCCCGCGGCGCCTCCGGGTGACAGGCCCGGGGGCCTCGGCTAGGGCTCTGCTCCCATGGCGCGGTTCATCTTCATCACCGGCGGCGTGGTGTCCTCGCTCGGCAAGGGCCTGATGGCGGCAGCGCTTGGCGCGCTCCTGCAGGCCCGCGGCTATCGCGTGCGGATCAGGAAGTTCGACCCCTACCTCAATGTCGATCCGGGCACGATGAGCCCCTACCAGCATGGCGAGGTCTATGTGACCGACGACGGTGCTGAGACCGATCTCGATCTCGGCCATTATGAGCGCTTTACCGGAGTCGCTTCGCGCCGGTCGGACAATGTGACTGCGGGCCGGATCTACCAGACCATCATCAGCCGTGAGCGGCGGGGCGACTATCTCGGCGCGACCGTTCAGGTCATCCCGCACGTGACCGATGCGATCAAGGCGTTCGCGACCGATGACCTCGAGGACATCGACTTCGTGCTGTGCGAGATTGGCGGCACGGTCGGAGACATCGAATCGCTGCCCTTCATCGAGGCGGTCCGCCAGCTCAGGAACGAGCTCGGCCGGGGCATGAGCGTCTCGATCCATGTGACCCTCGTGCCCTTCATCGCGGCAGCCGGCGAGCTCAAGACCAAGCCGACCCAGCATTCGGTGCGCGAGCTTGCCTCGCTCGGCGTGCAGCCCGATGTGCTGGTGTGCCGCTGCGAGCATCCGCTGCCCGAGAGCGAGCGGCGCAAGATCGCGCTGTTCTGCAACGTGCCGAAGGAAGCCGTGATCCCGGCGCTCGACGCGCAGTCCATCTATGCCGTGCCGCTCCAGTACCATGCCGAGGGGCTCGACGCGCAGGTGATCCACGCCTTCGGCCTTCCGCCCGGGCGCGAACCCGATCTTTCACGCTGGCGTGATATCGTCGATCGTCTGAGCAACCCGGAAGGCACGGTGACCGTCGGGGTCGTGGGCAAATATGTGGGCCTGCCCGACGCCTACAAGTCGCTCAACGAGGCGCTGATCCACGGCGGGATTGCCAACCGGGTCAAGGTCGACATCCGCTGGATCGACGCCGAGATCTTCGAGGGCGACGCGAGCGAAGTCGCGCCGAGGCTCGAACCGTTGCATGCCATCCTCGTGCCAGGCGCGTTCGGCGAGCGTGGGGCAGAGGGCAAGATCGCGGCGATCCGCTTCGCGCGCGAGCGACGCGTGCCATATTTCGGCATCTGCTTCGGCATGCAGATGGCGTGCGTCGAGGCGGCCCGGAATCTCGCGGGGATTGCGGAGGCCTCATCGACCGAGTTCGGCCCCACGGCAGAGCCGGTCGTGGGGATGATCCACGAGTGGATGTCGCCTGAGGGGCTGCAGCACCGCACGAAGGACGGCGATCTCGGTGGAACAATGCGGCTTGGGGCCTATCCTGCAGTCCTTGCCCGCACCAGTCATGCCGCGGCAATCTATGGCCAGACCGAGATCTCGGAGCGACACCGCCACCGCTATGAGGTGAACACGGCCTATCGCGAGCGGCTCGAGGCGCAGGGCCTCGCCTTCACGGGCATGTCCCCTGACGGGCGCCTTCCAGAGATCGTCGAGCGGCCTGACCATCCCTGGTTCGTGGGCGTCCAGTTCCATCCCGAGCTGAAGTCCAAGCCTTTCGAACCCCATCCGCTGTTCGCGAGCTTCATTGCAGCGGCTGTCAAGCAGAGCCGGCTGGTCTGACCCGGACACGGAAGCGGCGCCGAGCTCATGCCCGGCGCCGCTCCGTCCCCGATGGATCCCTGAACCCCGGCCTTGTGCTCTCGCCCGCCGGACTGTCTCCAGAACCGCCATTACGCGTGTCGACCGCTGCTGTCATGAAAGCGCCACGGGGCTGCCCCGCATTGCCGACGGGCTGTTGCGAGTGGGCCACAGCTTCGCTACCCGGCAGCCACCCCCGACAGGCCGAGGTCCGATGCTCCCCACCCGCCAGCGCATGTCCCGCTATTTCCTGCCCGTTCTGAAGGAGACCCCGGCCGGCGCCGAAATCGTCTCGCACCAGCTCATGCTCCGCGCCGGGCTCATCCGCCAGACCGCTGCGGGCATCTACGCCTGGCTGCCGCTGGGTCAGAGGGTGCTCGACAGGATCGCGGCCATCGTGCGCGCCGAGCAAAACCGGGCAGGCGCGATCGAGATGCTGATGCCGACCATCCAGCCGGCGGATCTCTGGCGCGAATCGGGCCGCTACGATGCCTATGGCCCCGAGATGCTGCGCATTGCCGACCGGCACGGCCGCGAGATGCTCTATGGCCCGACCAACGAGGAAATGGTGACTGCCATCTTCCGCGACAGCGTCAGGAGCTATCGCGACCTGCCGCGCACCCTCTACCACATCCAGTGGAAGTTCCGTGACGAGGTTCGTCCAAGGTTCGGCGTGATGCGCGGCCGCGAGTTCCTCATGAAGGATGCCTACAGCTTCGACATGGACATGGAAGGGGGCAGGGCAAGCTATGATGCCATGTTCACTGCCTATCTGAGGACGTTCGCGGCGCTCGGCCTGCGCGCGGTGCCAGTGAAGGCGCCAACGGGTCCCATCGGCGGCGATCTCTCCCACGAGTTTCACATCCTTGCCGACACCGGGGAGAGCGAGATCTTCTTCGACTCGGCGCTCGACGAGGTCGATCTCGCCGACCCCGAGGCCCCGTCAAGGCTGCGCGGCCTCTACGCGATGGAAGCCGAGGAACATGCGAGGGTGGCTGACTGCCCGGTGCCGGCCGAGCGGCTGGCCCGTCGCCGCGGCATCGAGGTGGGGCATATCTTCTTCTTCGGCACCAAGTACACGGCTGCGATGGCCATGCAGGTGCAGGCGAAGGATGGCACGATGGTGACTCCGCTGTGCGGGAGCTATGGCATCGGCGTATCCCGCCTTGCCGGCGCCATCATCGAGGCTAGCCACGACCATGCCGGGATCATCTGGCCCGACAGCGTTGCGCCCTTCGATGTTGGGCTCGTCAGCCTTCGGCCCGACGACCCCGCCGTCGCGTCGGCCTGTGCGGCGCTCGAGGAGCGGCTGGCCCATCTCGGCCGGAGCGTTCTGCACGATGATCGCGATGCCCGGCCAGGCGAGAAGTTCGCAACGATGGACCTGATCGGCCTGCCCTGGGTGTTGACCGTCGGGCCGAAAGGGCTCGCTTCGGGCACGGTCGAGCTGAAGCGCCGGGCGACCGGCGAGAAGGCGGAGCTTTCGCCCGAATCCGCGTTGGCGCGGATCACCGGGTGAGCGCCTGCATCCCGGCCCGGGCATGATCTCCTCCACCGAGTGGTTCATCGCCGGCCGCTATCTGCTGCCCGGCAGGGGCGAGCGCTTCATCTTCCTCGTCGCTGCGATCTCGCTCGTTGCAGTCGCGATCGGCGTGGCCGCGCTCATCGCCGTCATGAGCGTGATGAACGGGTTCCGGGCCGAGATGTTCGACCGGATGCAGGGGCTGAACGGCCATGCCGTCGTCCAGGGCTATGGCGGGCGGCTCGAGGGCTGGGAGCAGGTGCTGTACCGGGCGCGGGCAACCCCGGGCGTCGTTTCGGCCACGCCGCTCATCGAGCAGCCGCTCATGGCCACCGCAAGGTCGCGGGTCGAGGGGGCGCTGGTGCGCGGCATGCGGATCGAGGACATCCGCGCCAACCCGGTCATTGCGGGCATTGTCGTCGCCGGCGCGCTCGATCGGATCGATGACCGCGAGCCGAGGGTCGCGCTCGGTGTGCGCCTCGCCGAGAATCTCGGCGTCCGGGTAGGTGACACCATTTCGCTGATCTCGCCCGACGGGCAGGTCACGCCGTTCGGCACGGTGCCGCGGATCGTCGCCTACGAGGTGGTGGCGCTGTTCGAGATCGGGCTGTTCGATTTTGATCGGGCGTTCGTCCTCATGCCGATCCCACAGGCCCAGACCCTGCTTCGCCTCGGCGACGCCGTCGGGCTGGTGGAGGTGACGACGCGCAACCCGGACGAGGTCGGGCAAATCCTCGCGCCGCTCGCAGCAGAGGTCGCACCGGTCGGCCGGGTCCTCGACTGGCGGCAGATGAACGCGGCGCTGTTTGAGGCGCTCGTGGTCGAGCGAACCGTCATGTTCTGGGTGCTTTCGATCATCATCCTGGTGGCCGTCTTCAACATCCTGTCCTCGCTGATCATGCTGGTCAGGGCCAAGACCCGCGACATCGCGATCCTGCGCACCATGGGCGCCTCGCGTGCGGCCATGATGCGCATCTTCATGAGCGTCGGCACGCTGATCGGCGGGCTCGGCGTCCTGCTTGGCCTGGCGCTCGGCTTTCTCATCCTTCATTTCCGCCAGGAGATCGTGGTCGGTGCAGCACGGCTGACGGGGATCGAACTCTGGGATCCGTCGATCCGCTACCTGACCGAACTTCCGAGCCGGACCGACCCTGCCGAAGTGGTTGGCATCGTTGCGCTGGCGCTTGGCCTTTCGTTCCTTGCGACGCTTTATCCGGCGTGGCGGGCCGCCTCGACCGATCCGGTCACGGTGCTGCGCTATGAATGAGGCAAGGCTGGCGCTCGACATCCGCAATCTCAGGCGCAGCTTTGTCCAGGGCCCCGAGACGATCGAGGTGCTCAAAGGGGTCGATCTCGCGATCGCGCGCGGCGAGATCGTGGCGCTGCTCGGACCATCGGGATCGGGGAAGTCGACGCTCCTGCAGGCAGCCGGCCTGCTCGAGGGCGGCTGGAGCGGCCACATGATGATCGACGGCGAGGTCGCCGACAGCCTCGATGACAGGGCGCGCACGGCGCTGCGGCGGGACCGTCTGGGGTTCGTCTACCAGTTTCACCACCTGCTTCCCGATTTCTCGGCCGAAGAGAATGTGATGCTGCCCCAGCTCGTGGCCGGGGCGAGGCGTGCCGAAGCGGCAGCCCGCGCCCGGCAGCTCCTGGTCGCGCTCGGCCTCGGGGCCCGCCTTGGCCACAGGCCGAGCCAGCTTTCCGGCGGCGAGCAGCAGCGGGTCGCAGTTGCGCGCGCACTCGCCAACCGGCCGGCGCTCGTGCTGGCCGACGAGCCAACCGGCAACCTCGACGAGGATACCGCCGACAGGGTGCTCGCTGCCTTTCTCGACATGGTCCGGGGCCACGGCGCGGCAGCGCTGGTTGCCACCCACAACCGCGCGCTGGCGGCCAGGATGGACCGCACGCTGAGGCTCGACCATGGCCGGGTGGTGCCGGCCTGAGATCATCCACAGCTTTGTCGGGCGGCGCGCTTGAGGAGAGCGGGCGCAGCGCGCAAGATGCTTTGCCCATGCATGTGCCGCTCAGGGTCCAGTCCTGCTTCTCGATCCTCGAATCGACGATCGAGGTGAAGCCGCTCGTCAGGGCAGCGGTTGCCCACGGGTTTCCCGCCCTCGGCCTTGCCGACCGGGGCAATCTGCACGCGGCGATGACCTTCTCGAAAGCCTGCCTCGACGCGGGCGTGCAGCCGCTGGTGGGGGCACTCCTGCCTGTGTTGACCGACGGGCCGGCGCGGTCGGGCCCCGCCGGCTCCGCACCAGCGCCCGGCTGGCTGCCGCTGTTCGCGAAGGATGCCGAGGGCTATGCCAACCTTCTCGCCCTTGTCAGCGCCGCCAATCTGGACTGCGGGGAAGCTGGCGGCTTGCTGCTTGGCCAGCTGGAGGGCAGGTCCGCCGGTCTCCTTGCACTGACAGGTGGCGCCGATGGCCCGCTGGTCCGCCGTGCCGGCCACGGCCAGGACTTCGCCGCTCTCGGGGACCGGCTGCTGCGGCTGTTCGGCGACCGGCTGTTCGTCGAGATTTCGCGCGCCGGCGAGCCCCTGGAACTGCAGGCCGAGGATGCCCTGCTGGAATGGGCCCATGCCCGCGGCCTGCCGATCGTGGGCACCGCCGTGGCGCGTTTCCTCGAACCTGGCGACCATGCCGCGCACGACGTGATGCTGTGCATCCGCCAGGGGGCCTATCTCGAGACCGAAGACCGGGAGCGTTCGAACCCGGAGCAGCATCTGATCGGCCCTGCGGCCTTCGCCGAACGGTTCGCCGACCTGCCCGAGGCGGTTGAGAACACGCTCCTGTTCGCCCGGCGGGCAGCCTTCGCGCTCGGCGGGCGCGAGCCCGTGCTGCCGAAGCTGGTGGCCGACGCTGACGCCGAGCGGGCCGAACTTGCCCGGCTCGCCGGAGAAGGGCTCGAGAAGCGGCTCGCGGCGATGACCGACCCGGTCGACCGCGAAGCCTATGCCGCGCGCCTCGCCCACGAGCTCTCGATCATCCACGCGATGGGCTTCTCGGGCTATTTCCTGATCGTTGCCGACTTCATCCGCTGGGCGAAGCGCGAGGGGATCCCGGTGGGGCCTGGCCGGGGGTCGGGTGCAGGCTCGCTCGTCGCCTGGGCGCTTGCAATCACTGACCTCGACCCGCTGCCGTTCGATCTCCTGTTCGAACGGTTTCTCAACCCGGAGCGGCGGTCGATGCCCGACTTCGACATCGATTTCTGCGAAACCCGGCGCGACGAGGTGATCCGCTACGTCCAGCAGAAATATGGCGCCGACCGCGTCGCCCAGATCGTCACCTTCGGAACGCTCAAGGCGCGCGCGGTCGTGAAGGATGTCGGCAGGGTGCTGCAGATGTCCTACGGCGAGGTCGATCGGATCGCCAAGTTCATTCCCCATGAGCCCGCCGACCCGTGGGACCTCGAGCGGACGTTGCGCGAGGTGCCGGAACTTCAGGCCGCGATGGACGCAGACCCGCGGGTGGCGCAGCTGGTGTCGATTGCGCGCCGCCTCGAGGGCCGGCCACGCCACACCTCGACCCATGCCGCCGGCGTTGTCATCGGCGACCGCCCGCTCGCCGAGCTTGTGCCGCTCCAGCGCGATCCGCGCTCCGACCTGCCGGTCACCCAGTTCGACCTCAAGAGCGCCGAGGCGGCCGGCCTCGTCAAGTTCGACTTTCTCGGCCTCAGGACGCTCTCGGTCATCGACCGCGCAGTGAAGCTTCTCGCCAGCCGGGGAGTCCATGTCGACATCGCCCGGCTGCCGCTCGACGACCCTGATGTCTACAAGCTTCTCACCCGAGGCAACACGGTCGGCGTGTTCCAGTTCGAAAGCCCGGGCATGCGCCGGGCGCTCGCGCTCGTCCGCCCGACCGTGTTCGAGGACATCATCGCGCTTGGCGCCCTGTTCCGGCCAGGCCCGATGGACAACATCCCAAGCTTTGCCGCGCGCAAGTGGGGCCGGGAGCCGGTCGACTGGCTGCACCCGGCGCTCGAGTCGATCCTGAAGCCCACCTACGGGATCATCGTCTACCAGGAACAGGTGATGCAGATCGCC